>CAYNBC010000053.1:0-1408 GCA_964395255.1 uncultured Sphingobacteriales bacterium
GATTAATATTGTTTAAAACATCTTCAATCAAAATAATAGGATAGGTGATTAAAGCACCCATGAGTAGATTTAACAACAAAAATGAAATGGGTTCTTTTTCGTATTTATCCCGGAAATAAATAAAAGCAGCAATAATAAATACCGGTGCCAGCGATATTACAAAAATTTTCATCTGAAAACAATGTAAGGTCAAAAGTAAAAAATATTAAGGATATTAGAGTTTAATGGAACTAAAAAAACTAATTTTGTAAAAAATTTAAGTATGTCTCACAACATAATGGACCCTATCGGGCGAATCATGGGATTAAGGTACAAGTCCCACCCATGGCACGGTATAGAAATTGGGCCTAAAGCTCCTGAAGTAGTTACAGTTTTTGTAGAAATGGTACCTCGTGATACGGTAAAATATGAGATTGATAAAGTAAGTGGTTATCTAAAACTTGACCGCCCACAGAAATATTCCAATACCATCCCTGCACTTTATGGATTTATACCTCAAACATTTTGCAGTGAACAGGTGGGAAGATTTTGTCAGGAGAAAACAGGCAGAGAAAATATCCAGGGCGATGGAGACCCGCTGGATATTTGCGTTTTTACAGAGCATGAAATTGTTCATGGCAATTGCCTTGTCGAAGCCAGGCCTATTGGAGGATTTCGCATGATAGATGGCAATAAGGCTGATGATAAAATTATTGCCGTCCTGAACAATGATGCTGTTTATAGTCGTTTTGAAGATATTCATGATGTCCCTCAAACCGTGGTTAAAAGACTTGAACATTATTTCCTGACTTACAAGGATATCCCCGGTGAGAAAAGAAAAAGTGAAATTACACACATCTATGGAAGGGATGAAGCACTGGAAGTCATCCGGCTTTCCCGCATCGATTATGAAGAAAAATTTAAAAAGCTTCAAAACGCCCTTGACAATGTCTGAAATTGTATAAATTCAGATATCTTATATAGTTGACCTTGTTATTACAATCTTTCTTTCAAGAAAGAAGAATAAGTTTGACTTGTCAGAGAATCTCAGTTGTAATTTACCACCATTCCATATCACCTTTCCAGAACCAGCCGGGTTCCTGACCGTAGCGGAATAAAATGTAAAAACCCAATGCCAGAAAGATGACAGAGATAACCAGTTTCAGGTAATCATCCACAGGAAGAAGGCTAATTCCCCAGAAAATGAAAATCAGTGGCCATAGTTGCCATAAAGTATGCCAGTAGAAATGTATCAATCCGAATTGTTTTAACAACAGCAATATTCCCAGGGTGATTAAAATCACTCCCCAGAAAGTTTGTTTGTAAAACTTACCCATCATTTTCTTCTTTTGAAGTTGGGGGATTTTCTCTAACCCCTTTGTAAACCAGAATGACACCAATTACAATAATCAAAACGGGCCACAAATCT
>CAYNBC010000053.1:1418-8646 GCA_964395255.1 uncultured Sphingobacteriales bacterium
GACAACCCAGTGTAATAAGCAGGATACCTCCGAAAAGTGAACTTTGGGTTGAACCCCATGAATGTTCCTGCCGGTGCATGTTTTTTTTCTCTTTTGAGTTCATATCTTCTAAATTTTCATAATCTGCATCTTCAGCTTCCGTGTTTTCATAATCAGAATCTGTTGCGTTCATATTATTTGGAAAAGGAGCAGGAGAATCGGGTATAATAATCCACATAATAATGTAAATCAGGATTCCTGAACCGCCTAAAACAGTAACCAGGATAAAAAGTATCCGGAGAATAATCGGGTCAATTTCAAAATATTCACCCAGGCCACCCGCAACACCTCCAATAACGCGATTGGTTTTACTTCTGTATAATTGCTTTTTCATAAATTATTATTTCATTTCTTTGACGAACAAACACGAAAAATGTTACAATTTCATGCTGAGTACAGGCAAATCGGAATGGTTAACCAGCTGTTCGGCAAGTGACTCGTTGAAAATTTGATGAAAACCAGAACGCCCATGCGTGGCAATGGAAATTAAGTCGGCATTTTTATTTTTAGCGACTTCAATAATTCCTTCTGTAATTTCATAGGCATTAAAAATTTCAATAGAGTACTTTGTCAGAGAGTTTTTATTGACAAAATCCTGGATTTTCTTTTTACTCTCTGTAGTTGATTCAAAATTTTCTTTGGTAATGATTTTAATCAGGTGGATAAAAGCAGAATAATAATCAGCGATTTTACGAAACTCATAAAATGCATTGTCAACATCTTCATTGAAATCTGAAGCAAAAACCAAATTACTGACATGAAAATCCGGGATTCGATTTTTAATGGTTAAAACCGGTCTGTTGGCTGTGCGAACAATTTTTTGGGTGTTGGAACCAATAAAGAACTCTCGAAAACCACTGGCACCGTGAGAACCCATGACTATTAAATCAATATCATTTTCATCGGCAAAAGAAATGATGTTATCGTAAACACCATCAAACAATACAACCTCGCCCACATTAACATCTTTGAAAAAGGGCTTATTTAGAAATTGTTTGAATTGTTTTTTAACAAGCTTTAAAGCAGCTATTCCTTCGGGAATGTTGTCAAAAGAAACCCCATGCGTGTCGACATAATCTGGTATATCAACCACATGGAGGAGATAAACCCTTCCACCCGATTTTCTTGTTATACTGGCTGCTACTTCTGCAGCATATTCCGAATATTCTGAAAAATCGACAGGCACTAAAATCTTTTTCATTTATCTAATTTTTTTTGCAAGATAATTAAAAATCTAAAAATGTTAGCCGCAAAAACACTTAGTTTATGAGAATTTTGCGTGATAAGTATTCTTTACCTGATTCATCAAAAGCACGAAGAATGAAATATCCTTTCAAACCATAGGGAAGGTGAATACTCAGTAAATTTTGTCCTTTTACTACAGGCGTTCGTAAAGGCAGGGATATTTTTTTCCCTTGCATGTCATAAAGGCTGAAGGTAAGAATGGTATTTTCAGTTGATGTAAATTTCCAATATACTGTATTTGCTGCCGGATTAGGGAAAACAACAGAGCGATATGCTACTCTGGATTCATGAAGGTGACTGTAAGTAGGTGAAATTAATTCTGTAATCCATGTTGCATTAACCTGGTTGGGGAATTCTTTTCGAAATTTACCAAAATAACCTGCGCCCCATACAACACCTGATTCATTATATTTTCTCTGTAATCCTGTATAATCACCCCAGCGTTGTTCGGCAGAACCCTGCACTGCAACCTTGCTTTGTCCTTCTTTGACCGTAATCAGGTCGGAAAATTTACCATTTTTGTAAAAGAGAGCAGAGATACCGGGATTGACAGAATCAGAAGTATGGTTGACCAGCAGGATGTGTTCTTCATTATTGCCCATTCCTGTATAAGCCAGAGAAGGATAACCGAATTCCAGACTGGGATGGTGAAGTTTGTCCAGGTGGATGCTCCATGTTGTTGAAGTTAAATCAAGAGTTCCCTGGTAAATGGTTGCCTGGTTATTATAGAAATCCACTGTATTTCCTGCAAAAAATATTTTGTTGTTCAAACGGAACGCATCCAGAACCCTGGCATCATTGGTTTCGAGCTTTTTCCAGTTGGGCTGATTGGGTTTGTGAGGTTGGTCAGCCAGGGGTGGAACCCCATAAAAGCTATCGGATCGAACGAGTTTTACACTGGGGTTGGAGGCAGGGCTATCAATGGTTCCCTGGATACGAACCAGAAAGAAGCTGTCGCTCTTAAGTGAAAAATTACGGTTGGAAAGGAAATACATTCCTTCCTCTTTGGGCTTTAGCGCTTCGGGAACAGGACATAAATTTCTGATATTTACAGAGTCATATTGAATCTGTGAATAAAGTTTCACCCTCAGGCTATCGCCTCGATATCCGGAGTTTTTATCTATTTGCCAGATAATGGTTTGCTTGAAAGTGTTTTTCCATGTTTCACCGGGTTTCCGGTTTCGTAATAAATTGATGGTATAAAAAAGTTCTGACCGCGATAGAGCTATCATAGGAAAATCGCTCCAGCTGCTGTCATTCAGCGGATTACCGGGAAGAGTATAAATATTCCAGCTTTTGGTTGGGTCTTCTGTTTCTGAAAAGGCAAGAAAAATATAAGAGCTTGAATCGTCAAAACCATTTAAGAAAGTCAGGATAAAGCGGTTAGCTTCAGGGTCGTATAACACCCGTGGGTCGTATTTACCTTCTTTCATAGGAAAGGAAGAAACAAAAGCGGCAAGGGATAAAGGAGGTGCTATCATGCTATCCCGGTTGAAAAAGTAAATAGATGAATTGATAACTGAAACAATGATTCCGTCATTGGAAATGGCAATATCATTGTCATTAGGTACATGTCCGTTGAACAAATTACCCTCAAAACCTGTTTTGATAACTGGACAAGACGGTTTTACCGACCTATCGTGGAAAGTGATTTTTAATTTTTCAGGCAAGTTGTTTTTTAATTCCGATAAAACCTTGTGGTATTCTTTTCCACCGGGTTGAGGCATTTCCAGTGCCTGCCATTCAAATACCACTTCAGGTTTTATCGAAGAAAGATGTACCCGTGATTGTAGGGGAAAACGATATGATTTTACCGGTTGTGAGCTTTGAATTTCATTTTGACAATATCCTTGTTGTATATTTGAAAAAATACATAATATTAACATCGAAAGTTTAGCCTTTAATTTCATGAGGTCATATTTAATAAGGAATAATTCAATATGTTTGCTTTACAAAGATACAAAGATGTCCTTTTTGAGAGCAGATGTTGAATGATAGTGAGATGGGTGCTGATAAAGTCAAAATAGATTATCGCAAATCAAAAATTTATGTGGCTATTCCCGCACTGAATGAAAACAAATACATTCGGGAAACACTCAAGGCATTACAGCAACAAACACATAAAAATTTTGAAGTATTTGTGTGCGTCAATCAACCGGATGCCTGGTGGGATGACCCCGATAAAAAGGAAATCTGCGAGAATAATATACAAACGCTTGAATATCTGAAAGCGGTAAGCAGTTTATCCCTTACCATTATTGACAAATGCAGCAAAGGAAAAGGCTGGGTAGGGAAACATTGCGGAGTAGGAATGGCCAGGAAAACACTGATGGACAGAATTGAATCCATAGCCCGTCCCCAGGATTTAATCGTTAGCCTTGATGCAGACACCTGGATAAATCCCCGCTATCTGGAAAGCATAGCCGAAACTTTTACGCGGTTTTCGCAGGGGGTGGCTATGGCTGTACCTTATTATCACAAATTAACCGACAACGAACAGGTAAACAGAGCCATCCTTCGTTATGAGATTTATATGCGGCATTACACCATTAACATGTTCCGTATCGAATCGCCATATGCATTTACTGCTCTGGGTTCAGCTATCGTAGTGCCGGTTTGGGTATATCAAGTAGTTTCGGGCATAACACCCCGTCCTGCCGGGGAAGATTTTTATTTTCTCCAGAAACTGGCAAAATATGGAAGAATCATTCCATGGAATGAAGAAAAAGTATTTCCCTCAGCCCGTCCGTCCGACAGGGTGGATTTTGGCACAGGCCCCGCTGTCATAAAAGGTATGAAAGGCGATTGGTCGTCTTATCCCATTTATGATTATCGTTTGTTTGATCATGTAGCTACCACTTACAAACTTTTCGAAAAGTTGTTTAAAAAAGATATTTCAACGCCCATGACAGCATTTTTAAAACAGCAGTTTGGTGAGGAAAATATCTGGCAACCACTTCGAGACAATTTTAAGACTATTCCATCATTTGTCAGGGCATGTCATGAAAAAGTAGATGCTTTAAGAATTTTACAATACCTGAAAAGCCATCACGATACCTCCATTCCGGATGAAGAATATTTGAAAAATTGTTTATACCGCCATTTCGCTGATTATATTTTTGACCAAATGATGACGGATATCAAATATCTTTCTTTTCAATTTTCCAATATTTTTTCTTTGAACCGTGTCAGGGATTTTCTGGAAAGGATTGAAAACCAACTCAGAAAAGAATCGCTTGGTAAACCCAATATCTTTGAATAACATGTTTGTAACCCTGCTTGGACCCACAGCATCTGGTAAAACCCGTCTGGCCGCCTATCTTGCATGGCGTATGAACGGTGTTGTTATCAGCGCGGATTCAAGACAGATTTACAAAGGGATGGATATTGGCACAGGGAAAGATTTGAATGATTATGTGGTTCATGGCAAAAAGATAAAAGTTTATTTGATAGACCTTGTTGAGCCGGGTTATGAATACAATGTTTTTGAATACCAGCAAGACTTCTTAAAAGTTTATCGTGAGCTGGAAAGGAAAAATATTCCGGTCGTGTTTTGTGGAGGGTCGGGGATGTATATTGAAGCCATATTGAAAGCTTATCCTTTAATTAAAGTACCTCCTAACCCCGAACTGAGAGCAAGGATGGACAAAATGTCGGATGAAGAGCTTGTGGAATGGCTTGCTTCATACCGTAAGCTTCATAACAAGACTGATACAGAAGACCGCGAGCGCCTGTATCGTGCTATTGAAATTGAAGAATATTATCAAACTCATGGGAATGAATTCCATTTTCCCAGGATTTCAGGGCCGGTCTTTGGTTTAAAAATACCCCGTGAAATACTGGTGGAAAGAATACGCCAGCGACTCGAAAAAAGGTTTGAAGAGGGCATGATAGAAGAAGCAAAACGACTTGTTTCGGAAGGCTTAAGCCTGGATAAAATGAAATATTACGGTCTGGAATATCGCTATCTGGCTATGTATCTGGGAGGAGAAATAAGTTTTGAAGAAATGAAAGAAAAGTTGTGGATTGCCATCCGCCAGTTTGCTAAACGCCAGATGACATGGTTCCGGAGAATGGAGCGCCAGGGCATCCGTATCAAGTGGCTGGATGGATTAAAACCGGTAGAAGAAAATGCAGGGGATATTTTGAAAAGTATCCATTTTTCAGAAAGTTGACCAGCCATGTTTTCCAATTAATGGGACAAAGCGAAAATGGCCATATCGTTCTGTTATTATATTTTCCTGAGAATCTTTGACAACCCGGGTCATTACCTGAGTTTCCCGCCCACCCACAGGAATAACAAGGATACCCCCTGGTGCAAGTTGGTCAACAAGAGGTTGGGGTATTTGATGAGCAGCGGCTGTAACAATGATTCTATCAAAAGGGGCATGTTCGGGTAAGCCCTCTGTACCGTCTCCTTCAAAAATATGAACCTGATAGCCGAGAATTTCTATCAACTCCTTTGCTTTTGGAATAAGAGCAGCTATACGCTCGATACTGTACACTTCTGCACCCAGCTCTGCCAGGATACAGGCCTGATAACCGCTTCCAAGTCCGATTTCAAGAACTTTATGACCTTTCTTTACATCCAGCAATACAGTCTGGTATGCTACGGTATATGGCTGTGAGATAGTTTGACCTTCTCCAATTTGCATGGCCTGGTCTTCATAGGCAAGGTTGTCGAATGCCGAATCGAGAAAAAAATGACGGGGAATTTTTTCTAGGGCAGCAAGTACCCGGGCATCGGATATTCCTTTTTCCTTGACAGTCTTAACCAGCTTTTTACGAAGACCTTTATGCCGATAAGTATCTTCCAGTTTTATTTTAGCGCACATCGGCAGGTTGAAATAGCCTGAATTTTTCAAAAATGAGATAGGCAGAACCGAATAATACAGCATTAAAAAATAAATCTCCTGCTATCATATTTCTGAAAAAGGGTATGCCATCACGGTAAACACCTGCCAGATCCGGAGACAAACCCATACCCATTATCCAGACGCCAAAATTGGTGATTAAATAAAATAAAAATGAACCGCTTAAAGAGGCCAGCATTACGGACTTCCAGTTTTTTCTGCGGGAAATTAATCTACCCATTAAAATAATCATTACAAAAGAAGCATAAACAAAAGGAAGGGTTTTGTGAAGGCCCAGAAATAAATCCGTAATAAAAAGTAGCGATAAGGGCACCAGAAAAGCCCATGTTTTTCTTGAAAAATAGGCTCCGCTAAACAGTGCAATTGCGCCTATGGCAGTAAAATTGGGAATATGAAGGAAAAATCGTGTGCTAATTCCCAGAAGTATTAAAATGACAAGGACTACATTTACCTGTATTGCGTGATTATCTTTCATAGTTTCTTTATTTTGCTCATTTTTCGCGGGTCAAAAATAATAATTTTACCGCTTAACCAAAGGAATAATTTTTACTGATCGTAATCTGTTCCGAAAAATTCTTTCCAGATATCAGTATATACTTCCAGATGATGAGAAGAATAGCAAACAAAAATTACTAATTCAGGGATATCAAATTTTTTCAGATACTCGATAACAGTTTTAAAAGCAATACGTGTAGCCCTTTCAAGAGGAAATCTGTAAACACCTGTACTGATTGCCGGAAAAGCAATGGTTTTTAAATTGTATTCGGTAGCCAGTTTTAGAGAGTTGTTGTAGCAATTTGCCAACAGGCGGTCTTCTCTTCTAAAACCACCATGCCACACAGGCCCCACAGCATGTATTACATAACGAGCCGGAAGTTTGTATCCTTTTGTGATTCGAGCTTCGCCTGTAGGACATCCATTTAACTTTTTACATTCTTCGAGCAATTCCGGCCCTGCAGCTCTGTGGATAGCACCATCCACACCACCACCTCCAAGTAGTGTGGTATTGGCAGCATTTACGATAGCATCTGCTTTAACCCTGGTAATGTCTTCGAGAATAATTTCAATCC
>CAYNBC010000053.1:8656-10706 GCA_964395255.1 uncultured Sphingobacteriales bacterium
GAGTGTTTAGAAAAAAAAGGAAGTATTTTTAACTTTTATTATTTTTTTATAAACCACACTTTTTTTATTTTTTGATTCTCAGTAAAATAAATGGCAATAGCTTTCGTAGTTTTCTTTTCGCCATCTATTGTATAACTTACCTTTTCGAAATCCATTACATAAGGTCCGAAAACTTTTCGGTTCTGGAGCTGGCAATGTAGATTTTCGGCTTTTTCAAAATAAGCCTCGTATATTTCTTTCATTTGGTTTTTGTTCGAAAATAGCAATTGACCATCGGGTAATTGATATGCCTTAACTTGATCGTCATAAGGTTGCAAAAATGCCTCTATGTTTCTTTCGTTGTATGCATTGAGTTGGATTTGAGCAAGTATGTCAGGAGTATATTTTATTAAACTATCCGGGTAAAATATTTTTCCGTTTTTGATGACCAGCCTGGTTTTAGTCACATTCATAATGTCGTCCAGAGGATTGGCATCCAAAACGACCAGATCTGCCCATTTGCCTGGCTCTATGGAACCACATTGTTTTTCGAGATCTAACAACATGGCTCCATGAATGGTGGCGCTTTTCAGGATGTCCCATGCTGAAAGCCCGGCTTTTTTCATCAGTAAAAATTCGTGATATAATGCCGGACCATGAAGAACACCCACATTGCCAGCATCCGTACCTGCAGCTACGGGTATCCCATGGTCGTTTACATATTTCAAGTTTTTAAGTAAAACTTCTGAGGTTTTGATAGGTCTTTTTTCAAGGAAAAGCCTTTTTACTCTGCTGTTCATTTCTGTAGTATCCAGCTCATACATATCAAAATATGTGGAAATGATATCCGGATTGCCGCGCATGTGTTCAACTGTCAATAACTGAGTTTGACCTGAATATACTCTTTGATAGGATTCAAAGACATACAATGTTGGAATGTAAATGGTATTATTTTTTTTTGCAAGCCGGATAAATTCTTCATCCACGAGGGTATCCCTCACGCTGTGTACCAGTACGTCACATCCGTATTTCAGAGCCCGTTTTACCGATTTATTTAATTCGTAAGCATGTACCCAGACTTTTTTACCTGCTTTGTGTGCTTCTTCGATAACTGCTTTTACAATGGGTTCAAACTCCGACCCATCCTGTCCCGGCAAAATCACATACCATATTTTAATAAAATCCGTACCTGCATCGATTTCTTTTTGCACCCATGATAGTGCTTCTTCTACAGTTTTTACTTTAACGATAGGAGGGTCGTCAGTAACCAATGCCTGCGGTTGATAGGAGGCTATAAGAGGACCGGCAACAAATACCCGTGGAGAAGTATCCTGTTCTATAGCATATTTTTTAACTTCAAAATTCCACATAGGTCCGCCCATATCAATAACTGTTGTAATGCCGCAAGCCAGGTAGCGTTTGAATATATCATCCAGATGGGTTTTTACCCAGTTTATCTCAGAACTATAGGGTACACGATGAGTCAGGTCAAGGCCATCGGGGCGGGTGTAAAGGCTTCCCGACTGAAAGAAATGAATATGACCGTCTATCAATCCCGGTATGATGTATTTTCCTTCAGTATTGATGATTTTTGTCTGGTAAGGAAATTTAATTTTATCTTTTCTACCTGCTTTCCATATTTTGTTATCCTTTATAACAATGACGGCATCTTCAACGGTATTACCGGTTTTGATGTCAATGAAAGTACCTCCGTAAAGTGCAATATAATTTTGAGCGTAAATTCCCGAATAATCAAATAAACAAAGGAACAATAAAATAAGAAACTTTTTCATAATTCGGAGTTTACTCAAAGGTAGTGAATTCATCTAAATCTTACTTCAAGAGCCTGTTAATTATAGATAAGCAATTTGAAAATGCAACTTTCTAATCGGGTTTTAATTAAGTCAATCAGGAAACTTTGCTAAGTAGATACATCTTTGTTTTGATAGAAACTATCCAGATGCAGTAAATTAAAATTTTTATCCGGCCAACCTACGGGCAAAGCCTGATAAAATCTGATTTTTCCTGTTAAAAAATTTTTTTTTTTTAAAACGCTAGTACAATTGAAAAA
>CAYNBC010000054.1:0-10457 GCA_964395255.1 uncultured Sphingobacteriales bacterium
GAATCGTATAAAAAATCCCTTATTTCATCAAGATTTTCAAAATCTTCTATACCCAGTACCTTAAATTTTTCAGCCAAAGGAAATAAAGCTCTTGCATTCAACCACTTTGAGAAATGATTTCTTTCAAGATGATAATACAGTGATTTGTCAGGAATCTTATAAATGATGTTTTGAAGTTCTTGCAGGTCTCTGGCCTGCCCTACAGCTTCCATGGTATCAGGATCACGAAAAACAAATGCCCCAAAAGCCAGATACTCATTGATATACTCAGTGAGTTGTTGCGAAAGATTTTTAGCATTCTTGTATAAAAACTTTACATTCAGCTCACGGGCATATTTTTTATTGTTAATATTACCACTTTGCAACAAAAATGGAAGATAAGGGTCATCTTCCTTAACCTTTATGCACAGTTGAACTCCCGCAAATTCATCAATTTCACCCTCTCTAAGGTAAGAAAAGTCCGAAATAATACCCAGAAGATTATTTTTATATTTTTCATATAACGCCATTGCTTCTTCAAAAGTGGTTGCCAGTAAAATCTTAGGTCTCCCCCGCATTCTGAGCATCTTCTGATGCTCATTCAGTCCTTCAATCATAAATTCTTTGGACTGCCGGAAAATAATCTTATAAAGTATGGGTAAATAGCTGGAATAAAAACGGGTAGAATCTTCGACAAGGATGATGGTTTGAACACCTACCTGATTTACATCAGCATCAACATTCATTTTGTCTTCAATCAGCTTAATAATGGCCAGCAAAATATCAGAATGGCCCAGCCAGCTGAAAACATAATCGGTTTCTTGCAGAACATTTCTGGATAATTTCAAACTCACCTCACGGCTAAATGGGGTTAATACAATGGAAGGAATATGAGGAGCGTGTTCCTTTATTCTTGCAGAGATGCGGAAGGGGTCTTCCCCGCCTGTATTCAACATGGTTATGATTAAATCTATTTTATCCGATTGTAGAATCTGAACGGCTTCCTCAAACGAGTTTGCCTGTATAAAAACAGGTGGATATCTCAAATTGAGTGCAACATATTCATTAAAAACCTGTTCATCTATGCGCCCGTCTTCTTCCAGTATAAAAGCATCATAACGACTGCATACCAACAACACCTGATGAATCCTTTTTTTCATTAACAGGTTGAAAGAAGTTTCATTAAACTCAAATTTATAGGGCAGTAAATCCTGAATTCTCTCGTATTTTCTTCTCATTGCAAGTATTAAAATACAAAAATACAGGTTTATTATTCTTTGAGGTTTTAAGGCAGGCTTTTAGTTTTTTCCGCTGGTCTGGATTGAAAAATTTTTGTACTTTTGAAGCCTGAACCACCATATTAATCTTATGTACCAGATAAAAATTTTTGACAGGGAATTTCAGGTGGAGTTCCAGGATAACAACTTATTAAAAGGGACTCTTAATGGTAATCCCTTTGAATGGGACATCCAGCCAATACCGGGATTACCCGGACATTATCATGTGCTGATTAACCACAAATCGTATGAGGTCTTTATCCAGGAAACAAGACCGGAGGAAAAAGTTTTTGTACTGGAAGTGGGTAATCGTGTTTATGAAGTTGCCCTGAAAGACAAATTTGACCTGTTGTTGAAAAATCTGGGTATGGATAAAGCCTTAAATAATAAGGTCAATGAAGTCAAAGCTCCCATGCCTGGACTGGTTTTATCGGTAAACTTCAAACCTGGAGATGTATTAAAGAAAGGTGATTCTCTGCTTGTGCTTGAAGCTATGAAGATGGAAAATGTTATCAAATCACCTATTGATGGAAAAATCAAATCCATTAACATTAAAGCCGGAGAAGCTGTTGAAAAAAACCAGGTACTTGTAACTTTTGAATAATCAGTGTTTTTACATTAAATTCAATCGATATTCTGATATATTTCAGTGATTTCCATTTCTTCTCATTATTCTCCATTTCGACATACTTCCGTTCTTTGTTTGTATACCTCGCCTGAGGGTGTTTTTTGTTTTATTTTCCTGATAACTCCAGGCAGCAAATAAGGCTGCTACTTCCATTTCATCCTCTTTTTTTTTTTTTTTCACATCTGGAGTGAAATATTTTTCTACAAATTTGGTATCGAATTGCGCAGTCCGAAATGCTTCATGATTCATAACAAATCGGCAAAACGGCAGGGTGGTTTTAACGCCACTTATTTTATATTCATCAATGGCCCGAATCATGCGGTCGATGGCCTGCAGTCTATTCTCACCATGGGTAATGAGCTTGGAGATCATGGGGTCGTAATAAATGGGTATGGTCATTCCTTCCTCATATCCATCATCAACCCTGACACCTATTCCTTTAGGTGGTTGATAAGTTACTAAGCGGCCCGTGGAAGGGAGAAAATTATTGGCAGGATCTTCGGCATAAACCCTAACTTCAATGGCATGCCCATTAATTTTCAAATCTTCCTGACGGATAGATAAAGGCTTGCCCTCAGCTATATAAACCATTTCCTTAACCAGGTCCGTATTGGTTATCATTTCGGTAACGGGATGTTCTACCTGAAGGCGTGTATTCATCTCAAGGAAATAATAATTAAGGTTTTCGTCAACGAGGAATTCAACTGTACCGGCTCCAACATAATTTACAGCGCGGGCTACTTGAACGGCACTGTTACCCATTTTCTCTCTTAATTCAGGTGTTAAAATACCTGAAGGTGCTTCTTCAATAACTTTTTGATGTCTTCTTTGAATTGAACATTCTCTTTCAAACAAATGGATAATGTTTCCGTGTTTATCTGCCAGTATCTGGATTTCAATATGTCTGGGTGAAGTCACGAATTTCTCAATAAATACAGAACCATCACCAAAAGCCGATTGAGCTTCGCTGACAGCTCGATTCATCTGCTCGGCAAATTCTTTTTCATCATTAACTACGCGCATACCTTTCCCCCCACCACCAGCAGCAGCTTTAATCAAAACGGGAAAACCTATCTCAGTGGCTATTTTAAGTCCCTGATTTAAATCTTTAATGGCGTAATCTGTACCCGGGACCATGGGTATATCAAACTTTTTCACGGCTTCTTTGGCTTCAAGTTTATTACCCATAATCCGGATAGCTTCATGACCCGGACCAATAAAAATAAGACCGGCATCTTCAACGGCTTTGGCAAATACCGGATTCTCCGACAAGAACCCATAACCCGGATGTATGGCATCAACATTCAGTTTTTTACATATTTCAATGATTTTATCTCCCTGCAAATAGGATTGAGCTGAGGGTGGTGGACCTATACATACAGCTTCATCAGCAAAACGAACATGAGGAGATATTCTATCAGCTTCTGAATAAATAGCAACGGTTTGAATCCCCATTTCCCGCAAAGATCTCATCACTCTGAGGGCTATCTCTCCTCTGTTGGCTACAAGTACTTTTTTAATTTTAGATACCATATAAATATTTTGATATTTGAATTACTCATCACAAAAGTAAAAAACTTTATTTAGAAAAATTATACCTTTGTTTGGATGGATTAGAGCGCAAATCAGTAACAAAAATTTGTTTATGAAGGAAAAAATTGAGAAGCTGGAAAAAAAGATTCAGGAAGCCTTAATGGCAGGGGGCAAGGATAAAATAGAATCCCAGCACAAAAAGGGAAAGCTTACAGCTCGTGAAAGAATTCATTTTCTCCTGGATGAAGGTTCATTTCAGGAACTTGGTATGTTTGTGCAACACCGCTCCAATCAATTCGGTTTGGACAAAATAAGACCCCTTGGTGATGGAGTTGTTACAGGTTTTGGAACCATCAATGGAAGACTAGTTTATGTATTTTCCCAGGATTTTACTGTTTTTGGTGGTTCACTGGCAGAAATGCATGCCAAAAAAATATGTGCTATCATGGACCTTGCAGCACGCAATGGTGCACCTGTTATAGGCTTAAATGATTCCGGAGGTGCCCGTATTCAGGAAGGAGTAGTTTCACTGGGAGGTTATGCTGATATTTTTTACAGAAATACACGTGTTTCAGGTGTTATACCTCAAATTTCAGTCATCATGGGACCCTGTGCAGGTGGTGCCGTATATTCTCCAGCCATAACCGATTTTATCATGATGGTTGAAAATACTTCCCACATGTTTGTTACAGGCCCCAATGTTGTAAAAACCGTTACGCATGAAGATGTAACCATGGCTGAATTGGGCGGTGCCGATACACATGCTACCAAATCTGGAGTTTCTCATATAACTTGCGCCAACGAAATGGAAGCCTTTGAAAATATTAAAAAATTACTCAGCTATATTCCACAAAATTGTGAAGAAGACCCGCCTTCAATACCCTATGAACCCCAGGGAGATGAAATTATTCCCGAACTGGATGATATTATCCCCGAAAGTAGCTCTCAACCCTATGACATGAAAGAAGTTATCAACAAAGTGGTCGATCCTGGCAGCTTTTTCGAAATACATAAAGATTATGCTGAAAATATAATAGTGGGATTTGCACGCCTGGCGGGTAAAAGTATTGGAGTGGTCGCCAACCAGCCGGCTTTTCTGGCAGGCGTTCTGGATATCAATTCTTCCAAAAAAGGAGCCCGTTTTGTCCGTTTTTGCGATGCATTCAATATTCCTTTGCTTGTTTTTGTTGATGTTCCTGGCTTCTTACCGGGCACAGACCAGGAATGGAATGGCATTATTACCAACGGTGCAAAACTCCTTTACGCATTTTCAGAAGCTACGGTACCCCGTGTAACCGTAATTACCCGTAAAGCTTATGGTGGTGCCTATGATGTGATGAACTCCAAGCACATTGGTGCAGATTTAAACTTTGCCTGGCCAAGTGCTGAAATAGCCGTAATGGGTCCCAAAGGCGCTGCAGAAATTATTTTCCGTAAAGAAATTGCTGAAGCCGATGACCCTGAAGCCAAACTGAAAGAAAAAGAAGCCGAGTATACCGAAATGTTCGCCAATCCTGATCGTGCTGCTGCTTATGGTTATATTGATGAAGTGATAAAACCCAGGGATACACGCCACCGTTTGATTCGAGCCTTCGAATCGCTGGTAAATAAAGTGGATAATTTACCTCGTAAAAAGCACGGTAATATTCCATTATAATACCTGATATGAGTTATAAAAAATTTATCGCAATCCTGGGGGGGCTGTATTTTGCATCCATTTCGTTGATGGGGCAAAATCTTCCTTTTCAAAGAGCTTCTTCACTGGGAAAAGGAGTTAATATAAGCCATTGGTTGACTTCCGTTCACAATCCTCATTCACAAAATTTAACCTACCATTCCGATGAAGATTTTGCCTTGATTTCCCGGATGGGCTTTCAGCATGTCCGGATCAATAGCGGCTTTGTTTACTGGGCAGATACTCTTTCCGCATCTTATCCCATCTCACCTGTTTTTTTCAACTATCTTGATACAACCATCGACAGGGCACTTGAGCATGGACTTATCGCCATCATTGATTTTCATCCACAAAATGGGGATGATAGTAAAGTTCTAAATTCAAACCGTTTTTCCCATGACCTGACTCGTTTAATACGACTCTGGGAACAAATTGCCTATCACTATCAAAATTATCCTGATGATTCCGTTTTTTATGAAATTTATAATGAACCGGGCTTTGTCACGGATGAAGAATGGCAAATAGTTGTGGATAGCTGTTTCTCAGCAATCAGAAGATTCGATAAAAACAAAACAATCATATTCCAGGGTACTTTTAATTTTAATTTCAACCAGCTTGGAGATAATAACTACATTGTTACTTTTCATTTTTACGAACCTTCATTGTTCACACACCAGGGAGCCATGTGGACCGCCCAGCCCCATTACACAACAGGTATTCCTTTCCCCTATCGTTCTCAGGATATGCCATCACTGGATAATCGCGATAAAGGAACCTCCCATGAAAAAGACTATAACAATTACGCGGTTTTAGGAACGAAGGATACAATAATTAACACACTCAACTTTATTGCTGCTCAGGCCCGATTGCAGCAAGTTCCTTTGTATTGCGGTGAATTTGGGGTTAGCAAAGAAGCACCTGTCTTCGATAAACTGGAATGGATATTAACAGTCCGCCAGACCCTGGAAAATCTTGAAATCCCATGGACCTTTTTTACATGGAAAGGACCCAACAAACAGGCTTCCTTTCAAATGTTTAATTGTTCAAAATGCATTGATATTCAATACCTGATTAGTGATTCTACAGGAAGAACCATACTGGATGTCTTGGGACTTCAATTACCCGACAACATCGAAGAGACAGAATATCCATCAACTCCTTTTTATCCCAACCCATCTTCGGGAACTCTCTTTTTTAACAAAATCAATGAGGTTAAAAATATCCGGATTTACAATCTTGAAGGACAGCTTATCAGGAATTTTCGTCCTTCCACACCAACTCTCGATATTAGTTTTCTTAAACCCGGAATATATTTAATGCAATTTGTTTTCTCCCGTGATGTTAAAACTTTCCATCTTCTGATTCAATAGTATAGGTGTTGAATGATGAAGCGCAAAGAGGTTGTAACACTAAATAAAAAAGAGATGAAGTATTTAAAAAGTTTATCATTATTGATTTTGCTTTTCATTTCAACTTCACTGGCAAGCGTATCTGCACAGGATAAAAAAATCACACTGGAAGATATCTGGAAGAATTATACTTTCTATCCAAGAGGAATTTCTGGAATAAGGTCCATGAATAATGGCGTGGAATACACTATTCTTTCCAGAAACTGCATCATCAGATATTCTTATGAAACAGGTGAAGTAATTGATACGCTTCTGGATGGCAATCGTTTTGAAGAATTGAAAAAAAATCCTGTTCAACGGTATGAGTTCAGTGAAAATGAGGAATCTATTTTATTGACAGTATCCATCAAACCTATTTATCGCCATTCTTTTCTGGCGAAAAATTATGTTTATTATCTAAAAAATAAACAATTAAAAACAGTTGCAGACGGACAATATCAGCAACTGGCAGCCCTAAATCCTGAAGGCAGTAAAGTAGCCTACATGCGTGACAATAATATTTATATTTATGATATTGAATCTGAGAAAGAAGAACAAATTACATTTGACGGAGAAAAAAATAAAATCATCAATGGAGCCCCGGACTGGGTTTATGAAGAAGAGTTCGGATTTTCAAGAGGATTTTATTGGTCTCCTGACGGTAACAAAATCGCCTATTACAAATTTGATGAATCGAATGTAAAAGAATATACACTTACTTTTTATGAAGATTTATATCCTCGCTATGAAACCTATAAATATCCCAAAGCAGGTGAGGATAACTCTGTTGTTACATTGCATATTTATCATTTAAAGGGCAATAAAACTGTGGATATTGATGTGGGAGATAATCCCGACCAGTATATTCCTCGAATTAAATGGACAAACAATTCCGGGGAACTTGCTTTTATTAGAATGAACAGGCTTCAAAATGAATTAGAAATTTTACTGGGAGATGTTCAAACCGGGCACTCAAAGGTTATCTTCAAAGAAAGCAATCCTTATTACATAGAAATTACGGACGACTGGTATTTCCTGAAAAGCCGTCCAGCTTTTGTATGGACTAGTGAAAAGGACGGTTTCAACCATATTTACCTTTATTCCATGGACGGGAAACTGATTCGCCAGCTTACAAAAGGTAATTGGGATGTAGTGCAGGTGCTGGGAGTGGATGAAGACAGACATTTGATTTATTATTCAGCTGCATTGCCCTCCCCCACTCAAAAATCCGTCTGGTCTGTCAGTTTTAAAGGTGGTAAACCTAAAAAATTAACCACTGGTGACGGAACAAATAATGTGGTTTTCAGCAGTAATTTTTCTTATTACATCAACACATACAGTACGGCAAACACACCACCTGTAACAACACTTTATCAGAGAAATGGGAAAAAAGTCCGGGTTCTGGAAGACAATAATGCACTCAAAGAGTTGCTAAAAGATTATGCATGGAGTAATAAAGAGTTTTTTCAATTTACAACCCGGCAGGGAGTGCAGTTAAATGGCTGGATCATCAAACCTGTTCCTTTTGAACCCGAAAAAAAATATCCGGTGTTAATGACAGTATATGGAGGTCCCGGTCATAATACAGTCAACGACCAATGGGAATACAGTATGTTATGGCACGAAATGCTGGCTGAAAATGGATATGTTGTTGTATCTGTTGATCCCAGGGGTACGGGATTTCGTGGTCAGGAATTTAAAAAATCCACCTACATGCAACTGGGCAAACTCGAGACAGAAGATATGATAGAATCAGCTAAATATCTTGCGACATTACCCTTTGTTGATAAAGACAGGATTGGTATCTGGGGCTGGAGTTATGGAGGATATCTTTCTTCATTATCGCTGTTTAAAGGTGCCGATTATTTCAAAATGGCCATTGCTGTAGCTCCGGTTACCAATTGGCGCTTTTACGATAATATTTATACGGAAAGATACATGCGCAAACCTCAGGATAATGCCGAAGGATATGACTCCAATTCTCCCATAAATTTTGTTCAGAACCTGAAAGGAAAATTTTTGTTAATTCATGGTTCTGCTGATGATAATGTGCATTTTCAGAACTCCATGGAACTTGCTGAAGCTTTGCATAAAGCCAATAAACAATTCGACATGCATGTTTATCCCAACAAAAATCACGGCATTTATGGGGGACTTACACGCTATCATCTATATCGATTAATGACAAATTACATTTATAAAAACCTGTAAAAACTTGTTGATATGAATGAGATAAAAAAAGCAATGAACGAAAAGCCACTGGTTAGATGGAGTGTAATGTTGTTGGTGAGTTTTACTATGGCTGCCAACTATTATTTTTATGATGCTCTTTCTCCCTTAAAAAGTGCTCTTCAGGAACATCTGAAATTCACTTCATTCGATTTCGGCTTTCTTATGTCCGCGTATTCCATCCCGAATGTGTTTTTATTAATGGCCGTATTGGGTGGTATTATCCTGGATAAACTGGGTATCCGGCTTACCGGATTTATTTTTGTTTTTTTTATGACCCTGGGGGCATTTCTGACAGCTTATGGTGCAAGTGATTTTTACAGGAATGATGGTCCGGGATATCATTTTATGAGCAGTTTTCTTACACAATACTCTCCCGAGCTCAAAATGATGACTTTTGGATTTTTTCTTTTTGGTCTGGGTGCTGAAACCAGTATAGTCGTCATCAGTAAAATCATTGTAAAATGGTTTAAAGGAAAAGAACTTGCACTGGCTCTTGGGTTAAACCTGTCTATTGCCCGTCTGGGTACAGCACTGGCATTCAACCTTTCTCCCATACTCATGTCAGAAGAAAACTGGACGCGCCCCATATGGTTTGCTTCCATGTTACTGCTCATCGGCTTCCTGACTTTTCTGGTTTATATGATGTTTGATGTTAAAATTGATAGACAGATTAAAGAAAGGGTGGGGCTTGATCCGGAAGAAGAGTTCAAACTAAAAGATTTGTTTGCACTTATCAGGGTTCCTTCCTTTATTTATATAACGCTCTTGTGTGTAACCTTTTATTCAGCTGTATTTCCTTTTCTAAAATATGCACCTGATATGATGCAAAACAAATTTGGAGTTTCAGCCGAAACGGCCGGAACCATTTCATCCATCCTGCCCTATGGAACCGTTATTTTTACACCTTTATTTGGCTGGATATGTGACAAATATGGAAAAAGTGCTTCTTTGATGGTTCTGGGTTCTTCACTGCTTATTCTTGTGCATCTAACCTTTACTTTTACCATGATTTCTCCTTATATACCGATGTTTATCCTTGGCATAGCTTTTTCACTGGTTCCCGCAGCCATGTGGCCGTCTGTAGCCAAAATTGTTGAAACCAACCGGATAGGTACTGCCTATGGTTTCATGTTTTCAGTGCAGAATATCGGACTGTGGGCCTTTCCCATGCTTATTGGCTATGTGCTTGACGTATCAAATCCCCATGTAACTCCTGAAGCTATTGCTCAGGGAACAGCTCATTATGATTATACCAATCCTGTATTGATGCTTGTATTTCTGGGCGTTTTGGGGCTCTTATTTGCCATTCTTCTGATAAGGGAAGACAAGCGCTCTCATTACGGATTAAATTTACCCAACAAAGCCTAGTTTATTTCATACCATGAAAATTGCCATTACAGGAGGGGCAGGTCATCTGGGGATAAACATTATTCATAAACTATTGGCTACAAGTCATCGAATTACAGCACTGGGTTATAAAGATTTCAGGGCTTTTCAGGGTTTGGATGTGGAGGTTTTTAAAGGTAATATCCTTGAGAGCAAGGACATGTATGAGTTTACCAGGGATGTTGATATTGCGATTCATTCAGCTGCATCCATTTCCATTCAAACACGTAACAAACTGACAGAGAAAACCAATATCGAAGGAACTGCCAATATTCTCAAGGCATGTAAAAAAAATAAAGTAAAGCGTCTGATATATATAAGTTCAATTCATATTTTCGACCCTTTCCCTGAATATCAAC
>CAYNBC010000055.1:0-490 GCA_964395255.1 uncultured Sphingobacteriales bacterium
GTTAAATATGATAATATTTCATATTAATAATTAAAATTTGAATTGGCACCGGGTTTGAAAATTTCCGGGTGAATTTGAAATTTATGGTCGAACCAAAAAAATAAAAGGAGGACAGAACTATGGCACTGGTTAAATGGAACAGAGATGATGACAACTTCCCGGTATTCTCTTCTTTCTTTGACAATTTCTTTAATTCAGATGATTTTGATTTCTTCTTCCCTGCTCGTATCAACAGGAGAATGCCGGCTGTTAATGTGGTTGAAGAAAAAGATCAATTTGTAGTGGAAGTAGCTGCTCCAGGCCTGAGTAAAAAGGATTTCAAAGTCAATCTCGAAAATGATGTATTGACCATCGAAGCCCACAAGGAAGAAAAGAAAGAAGAAAAAGACAAGAACTTTACCCGCAGAGAATTCTGCTATGATTCATTCAGTCGTTCATTTACCTTACCCGAAACTGTTGATGCTGAAAAAATTCAGGCCAAGTATAGCGA
>CAYNBC010000055.1:500-2768 GCA_964395255.1 uncultured Sphingobacteriales bacterium
GCCCGAACCATCGCTATCAGCTAATGAGCAGCTTCCATGACAAAAAGTTACAAACGCCCGTTTAAACGGGCGTTTTTTTATTCCAACTTCTTATGCAATAACGCTGATCATGAATGCCATTACAAGTCCGACCGCAGTCCGGACGAAGTAATCTTATGGTTCATATTCCATGATCATTTTTTTTCTGCCAGGAAACACCCGGCAGCACAATAAAGCAATCAAACTATGATGTCTAAAAATTAAGATAAAAAAACGGCTTCACTTGAAGCCGTTTTTAAGCTGACCCATCAGGACTCGAACCTGAAGTCTTCTGAGCCAGAATCAGATGTGTTGCCAATTACACCATGGGTCAATTTCTTTTTTCCAGCTGACCCACCAGGACTCGAACCTGGAATTTCAGAACCAAAATCTGACGTGTTGCCAATTACACCATGGGTCATCAAAAGCGACTGCAAAATTAATACAGCCATTTTTACAGGCAAATAAATTTTTAAAATCATTTAATTATTTGGCGAAAGAAACGGCTCTTTTTTCACGGATAACAGTAACTTTTATCTGCCCGGGATAAGTCATGGTTTTCTGAATTTTCTGTGAAATATCAAACGACAGCTGGTCTGCCTGCGAATCGGATACCTTATCAGCCTGAACAATAACCCTGAGTTCCCGGCCTGCCTGAATGGCGTAGCATTTATAGACACCATCAAACGACATGGCAATTTCTTCAAGGTCTTTGAGCCTTTTGATATAAGATTCGAAAATTTCCCTTCGGGCGCCCGGACGAGCCCCGGAAATAGCATCACAAACCTGAACTATGGGGGCAAACAAATCGGTCATTTCCACTTCATCGTGGTGAGAAGCAATGGCGTTGACCACCGAAGGATGTTCACTATATTTTTCTGCTAATTTTCCACCCAATAAAGCATGTGGCAATTCGGGGTCTTCATCAGAAACTTTACCTATATCGTGCAATAAGCCTGCTCTTTTGGCTTTTCGGGGGTCAATTCCCAATTCACTGGCCATGATAGCGCACAGACGAGCTACCTCTTTGCTATGATGAAGCAAGTTTTGCCCGTAAGAACTCCGGTATTTCATTTTACCCACCAGTTTTATTAATTCGGGATGAAGGTTTTGAATACCCAGCTCCATACAGGCTTTCTCACCGGTTTCAACAATCTCATCTTCAATCTCCTGTTTGGTTTTGGCCACTACTTCTTCGATACGTGCAGGATGAATTCGTCCATCCGTTACCAGTTTGTGCAAAGAAAGCCGTGCTATTTCCCTGCGGATGGGGTCAAAGCCTGAAAGTACTATGGAATCAGGTGTGTCATCAACAATAATTTCCACACCCGTAGCGGCTTCCAGAGCACGAATATTGCGCCCTTCACGGCCAATAATTCTACCTTTTATTTCCTCATTTTCGATGGGAAATACCGACACACAATTATCTATGGATTCTTCTACAGCCAATCTCTGAATGGAAGTCAAAATTATTCGCTTGGCTTCCTTTTTGGCTGTCATTTTTGCTTCATCCAGAATATTCTTAATCAACACCTTAGCCTCGCTTTCAGCTTCATTTCGCAGGGTCTCAATCAATTGTTTTTTAGCTTCCTCAGCCGATAAACCGGCAATTTTTTCTAGTTGTTCGACCTGAAGCTGATGCATTTTCTCAATCTCGTCCCTGCGAATGCTCAATGCCTGTTGTTGTTGATTTAATTCTTCTTTTAACTGACTGATTTCATTTTCTTTGCGATTAACATCTTCCAGTTTTTTCCTGAGGTTTAATTCTTTTTCTTTGAGTTTTGTAAATTGAGCTTGCAGGTTCTGGCTTTTTTTATTGTATTCTTGTTCATAGCTTGATTTAAGTTGTAACAACTTTTCTTTAGCCTCAAGGATTTTATCTTTTTTCAGGATTTCGGCTTTTTGGCGGGCTTCTTCCAGAATTTTTTCTTTTTGCTGTTCCAGTTCCTGTTTTTCAGCTTTTATTCTTCCAGCCAGGATGTTGCGCCCCAGCCATACACCTATACCCAGGCCAGCCCCGAGGGCTATGATTACATATAACAAAATATTCACCATGGTTTTTTCATTTAAAAATTTTACATGGTGGAACTACTATCAGTCTGAAATGAAAGGATTAGTCTTGTAGCAAATCAAGAAGGGAGCGCAGTTTATCCTCAAATTCCGCTTCTGCACTGGCATATTCCCGTTCTTTATTGACAAGTTCAGTGGCCAGGTCCAGTGCACACATAGATAAAGCAGCCTGTTTATCTT
>CAYNBC010000055.1:2778-3182 GCA_964395255.1 uncultured Sphingobacteriales bacterium
ATTGAATATTGTTCAGTATATAATTTAATTTTTTCATTTACCAGATTAGCTGCCCTGCGAATTGTCTCCTCCTCTTCTGCATTAATTTTCAACGGAAAAATGCGGTCTGCAATGGTAACTTTTATGGAAATGGGGCCTTTCATGTTTATCCAGCTGATAGTAATTCCAAACCTTTATCAATGTCGTTTATCAGTTCATCAATTTTAGTTAACATTCTATTTTTAACATCCTCCGGTAGAGAATGTTCCATCTGCAAATTTATGCTTTTATTTTCGAATTCACGTATTTTATTTTCAGCTTGTTCGAGCTGGTTTTTTAATGCAAGTATTTCAGCAATAAGCTGCTCGTTTTCTTTACTCAACCTTTTATTTTCTTCTTTCAGGGAAAGTATTGCATCATTAACT
>CAYNBC010000055.1:3192-10433 GCA_964395255.1 uncultured Sphingobacteriales bacterium
ATAATTCAGTCATCATGTTATTTGCTTAATTAGATTCGCCACGAATATGAGCGTTAAATTTTTCTTTTATCAAATTTACAATTTTATTCATAGCTGAATCTACCTCTTTATCAGTTAATGTTTTTTCAGGGTGATGAAAACGAAAACGCAAAGCATAGGATTTTTTCCCTTTTTCAATGTTTTTCCCTTCATAAACATCAAAAAGTCTGAAATCTTGCAGTTCTTTCATATTCAGTTTTAAAATCTCGTTTTTCAGGTCTTCATAACGAATATTTTTATCCAGTGAAAAAGCAACATCGCGCCAGACAAGGGGAAAACGGGATGGTAAAGCATAATTCCTGCTCGTTTTATGCCAGAGTTCGTACCAGGATTTCCAATCTATTTCGGCATAAAAAACTTCTCTATCAATATCCAACTTTTTAAGCCATGACGAGTGTATTCGGCCAATGATAGCCAGAGGTTTTTCATTTTTCAGTGAATATGTAAGTGCATAATCAAAGCGTTTGTCATGAAATTCAGTTTGTTTTAGATTTTTTACAGGTATTGATGCCAGCAAAGCCAGATGTTGGATGACCGATTTCAAATAATAAAAATCCACTTTCTGTAAAGGTCTGTCCCAGCTTTGCTCTTCCCTATAGCCACATGTCCACAAACCCAGTTTAAACTCTTCGATATATTGATTTTGTTCCTGGAAATAAATTTTGGCCAACTCAAACAATTTCAAATTTTTTTGTTGTCTTCTTAAATTGAAGGAAAGAACATCCAGACCACTAACAAATAATTCAGTGCGCAGAGTATCCAGGTTCCTGTTGACGGCATTAAGTGCCTTGATGGTTTTTTTGTTTGAGTGTAAATCATGAATCAACTCACTATTCACAAAAGAAGGGGTCATGATTTCGAAAAATCCCAGATTGACAAGAGCCCATCGAATTTTGCTTTCAAAATCATAAATAGGGCTGTGGGGTTCTGAAGGTAATGAGGTAATCAACTTCTCCGGGACCGGAACTTTTTCATAGGAATAAATTCGTAATATCTCCTCGACCAGATCGACAGGGCGTTCAATATCGGTGCGGTATCCAGGAACTTCAACCAGCAGCTGATCTCCCTTCCTTTCCACAATCACATATTCCAGTCTTTCAAGAATGCAAGCCATTTCATCAGAGCTTAAATTTAAGCCACTCAATTGATTCACAAAGCTGCTATTCAATTCAATGGATTTACGGGGAATCGGTTCGGGATAGGCATCCACGATGGAAGATGCCACTTCCCCACCACAAACATCGCAAATAAGTGCGGCAGCTCTTTTCAGTGCATTCACCGTAAATTCAGGGTTTGTTCCTCTTTCAAAGCGGTAGGAAGCATCGGTACTGAATCCATGATATCTGGCTGATTTTCGAATCGAAGAAGGATTAAAATAAGCACTTTCGATAAGAATGGTACGGGTATTTTCGGTAACCATGGAGTTCATGCCACCCATAATTCCACCCATTGCAACGCCTTTCTTTTCATCACAAATCATGAGTTCTTCCCCGTTCAATTTTACACTGCTTCCATCCAGAGTTTCAAATGGAGTTCCTGCTGGTAATGTTTTCACCACAATATTTCCACCCTCCAGCTTTTCATAGTCAAAAGCGTGTAAAGGTTGTCCGTTTTCATACATTAAATAATTGGCAATATCCACAATATTGTTGACCGGATTCATGCCCAGCAAACGAATTTTGTGTTTCAACCATCCGGGAGATTCTGCTACTTTTACACCATCCACGATAATACCCGAATACCGGGGACATAAATCAGGCCGCTCAATTTTGACCTGAAAAGTGAATTTATCAGAGTATGAAAGGGATGGAATTTCGGGATATTTAATTTTTACATTTAATCTGGCAGCCAGGTCGCGAGCAACACCCAGTACTGAATTGGCATCACCCCGGTTGGGAGTAATAGCTATATCTATCACATAATCATTCAAATTAGCAAAATAGTCTTTCAGGGTAATTCCTATTGGAGTATCCCCGGGAAATACCATGATACCTTCATGATTCTGGCTGATGCCCAGTTCATCCTCGGCACAAATCATACCTTCGGATTCAACACCACGGATTTTTGTCTTTTTCAATTTCAACTTTTCACCATGAAAATTTTCCAGTATAGCTCCAGCCAGGGCAAGTGGGACAATCTGACCTTCGGCCACATTGGGAGCTCCACATATTACCTGATATTCATTATCGCCATCGGTAACACGGCATACTGTCAGTCTGTCGGCCTGAGGATGTTTTTCAACCTTCAATATCCGGGCAGTCTTAATCAATTCGCTCCATTTATCCACCGGATAGAGGGCAAGCACTTCTTCCACTTCAAGCCCGGTAGAAGTCAGTAAATCACAGACCTCTTCCACTTTCAAATCAAAATCAAGATATTCTTTAAGCCATTTCAGGGAAACACGCATTTTTACCTATTTAAATTGAACAACAAAGATACAACGAATAATTTTGCTCATCTATGTGCCCCTGCATCTCACATGATATAGTTCATACTCTTGCTATGTAAGCACGAAAAACTCTTTTGACTATCATTTCTCAGTGCAAAAAATTGAGAAAAAAACCGCAGTTCAAAGATTAGTTTGTGTTTTCAAATTCATTGTTTAACTTTGCGGCCTTAATTAAAACAAACCGATAAATCAAATTTATGGGAAAAGGCGATCCGAAAACCAGAAGAGGGAAAATTTTCAAAGGTAGTTACGGCAAATACAGGCCCCGTAAGAAATCAAAAAAAGTAACTGAAAAAGTTGTAAAAGAAGCAACAGAAGAAATACAGGTGGCCGAATTACCCGAAGAGAAAAAAGTAGAAACACCCAAAAAGACCGCAAAAAAAACTACCACCAGAAAAAAATCAACCACAACAAAGAAAACTACTGCCTCGAAAAGTACAGCCAAAAAAGAAACCAAACAGGACAAAGAAAAGAAAGAAAAGTCTGAATAGGATTAATTTTTATTACTTATCCAATCTTCCCACTACAGGAAGGTTTTCAAATACTTTATGGGTATGGGGAGCAAGAGCCAGCTCGTCAGTCAGGTCCTGCCCTGCCCAGTGCTCATAGTGTCTGCCTTTTCGCCAGTAGCGGCTATGTGTTACATCATAAATAACACCTTTATAAGCAATCCAGATTTCTTCATCATCCTGACCGTTTTTCAGTGCAAGCGCAGCCCGGGAAAATACAGGCAAATTATCTAAATCCATCCTTTATTCATTATTTCTTCCAGAATCTGAACGGCATTCGTTGCCGCACCTTTTCTTAAGTTATCAGCTACAATCCATAGATTTATTCCCCTCTCCACAGATTCATCCCTTCGAATCCGGCCTACAAAAACCTCATCTTTTCCACGGGTAAACAGCGGCATTGGATAAACATTGTTTTTTATATCATCCTGAAGAATAATTCCATTTTGCTGCATGAGAATTTTATAAACTTCACTCAGTTCAAAATCATTCTCAAATTCAATATTAACGCTCTCGGAATGGCCTCCGATAACCGGTACCCTTACTACGGTTGATGTTATTTTCAAACCGGGGATATTCATAATCTTCCTGCTTTCAAAAACAAGCTTCATTTCTTCAGTGGTGTAAGCATTGTCCAGAAAGCTGCCACCATGAGGTAGTAAATTTAAATCAATAGGATGAGGGTAAGCTACTATTTCAGGTTCTTTCCCTTTCCGCTCATCCATGAGCTGCCTGTAACCTTTCATTCCACTTCCGGTAACCGACTGATATGTGGAGACTACAACCCTTTTCAAACCCCATTTCTGGTGCAAAGGATAAAGTACAACTACAAGCTGTATAGTGCTGCAATTAGGATTGGAAATAATTTTTTTATCTTTCTGAATGAGATGACTATTAATTTCAGGAACCACAAGAGGAATTTCCGGATCGGCTCGCCAGGCTGAAGAATTGTCAATTACATAGCAGCTCTGCCGGGCAAAGCGTGGAACCCATTCACGGGAAACCTCAGCCCCGGCCGAAAAAAGCGCAGCATCAGGTTTTAACGATAAAGCTTCTTCCAGAGTTTTGATTGAATATGTTTTATTTCCAAATGTAATTTGTTTTCCAGCCGATTTATCCGATGCCACGGGAATAAGTTCATCAATAGGCAAATTCCTTTCTTCCAGCACTTTTAACATCTCTCTTCCAACCATTCCTGTGCATCCTGCTACAACCAATCTCATTTTTGAATAATTTTCTCATTAAAGGAATGCAAAATTAACCATTTTAAATGGCATGTGTCTGCAAATTCCCACCAGATCGAATTTATTGATATTATTTCCTGAAAATCATTTTTTGGAATTAAAATTGCCTTAATTAGAATAATTTTAAAAAATTTATTAACTTTGTTATTAATAACTCTTATAATTCTGATGAATATGACATCGCAAGCACCCAAATATAAAACCGAAACTGCTGTCTTTGGTGCCGGATGTTTCTGGGGGGTAGAAGCCAGCTTTATGGATTTGAAAGGCGTTGTAAAGACTGAAGTAGGATATATGGGTGGACATACCGAAAATCCCACTTACCAGGAAGTTTGTACTGATAAAACTGGCCATACCGAAGTAGTAAAAATCACTTACAATCCTGAAATTATCACTTACAGGCAATTGTTAACCAGGTTCTTCGAATGTCATGACCCTACACAGGTCAACCGTCAGGGGCCAGATATTGGCATTCAATATCGCTCTGTTATTTTCTATTACAATACCGAACAAAAAAATTTAGCAGAAGAAATGATATCCGCTTTAAATCAGAGCGAAAAATTCAAAGAACCCATTGCTACAAGTGTTGAACCAGCATCCACTTTCTGGATAGCTGAAGATTATCATCAGCAATTTTATAAGAAAAAAGGAATAAATAAAAGTTGTTCTTATTAGTAAACCCTTAAAATTTTTAAATATGAAAAAGATTACTTTCGCACTTGTTGTTTTGCTGGCTGCTTTCTTTACTTCATGTGATGAATTACTGAATCAGACCATTGACATAAACACGAGCTTTACAACGACCTACGATTTCTCCATTGATCAGGCTGGAACAATTGAAAGGCAGGCTACTATCGATGTTTCAACCAACTCAGACCTGGAGAAATATCTGGATAAAATCCAGGGATACGCATTAAAATCAATAATAGTCAAAGTTAAAGAGTATCAAGGGGCTCAGGATATTCTGTTCAATGGAGAGCTTAAATTCAGCAAATCCGGTAGCACCGACAAAACAACCATTGGCTCTATTACCGACCTCAACCTGTATGATATGTTTTCCAACAATTCGGAATACAAAATTACGGTTGATCAGACCGTCCAGGACGCCATCAGTCAGGAATTACTTGACAACAAAATGCTTACACTTTATCTGGAAGGTAGTGTTTCGGATGCACCTGTAACAGCCACACTTGAAATTACCATTAATACAACGGTAAAAGCCAATCCGCTGAAATAAGCTGCCCGCTTACATCAATATTTTATAAAATTCAAAAAATATCCCTTTTGATACAGAGGGATATTTTTTTTATAATCCCAGTGCTTCAACGCCCTGTACAAAAACGATGTCGACAGGTATACCAGCTTTTTCGAGACGAAGCAGGTCTGATGCCAGGGGTTCTTTTATAACAGCATCTTTTTTTATCCAATCCATAGCGCCCTGGTAATCACCATCTCCCTGAATAGTTAATATTCGCGTAGTCAATTGTTCCATGGCCTTTCTCATATTTTCCATGTTAACCCGGTAAGTGCCAGTAACCGAATCTCTTTCAAAGGCTTTCATTTCCTGAAAATAATTAAATCGAAGCATATTGGCTTTACCATGGGCAGATACAGCTCCAAACCGTACCGACCTGAAAATACTTGTCATAAAAGTCACATAGTAATCCATCAAATCTACAGCACCGAGTTCCCCTTTTTCATACAAGGTTGTAACAATATAAAGACCGAGAATATCAGCTTTTCCTTCTTCGATGGTTGTATAAGCATCTTTAAGAGCTTCTCTAACGGTCAGTGATTTATCTTTTACTGTATAACCCAGCCCAAGACCGTGAGCCACTTCATGAAACATTGTATTGGCAAAAAAGGCATCAAAAGTTACATGAGAACGCTGATCCTCAGCTACAAGAATATTGGCAATGGGAATTAAAATATTATCAAACTTGGCTTTCATGGCATTTTTCAACTGCAACTTTCGTGAACCCATAGAGTCACGCACTACTTCATCATTGGGAAGGTTGATGGCAATGGTTTTACTTCCTGCATTACAGTCTCCGGCATAATAAACAACATCGTAAGCATTGAGTTGACTACCTGAAGTACCGGGAGTTTCACTTTTATAAGGTTCGTCTACCGGAAGCAATTTTTGTAATTCAGGTAAAAAGGCAACATAGCGTTTTAACTTTTGACTCCAATCCATATCTTTAATCAATACATAGGCTTCATGGGCAGCTTTGTAACCAAAAAGCTGATCTTCGTATGTTTCAATGGGACCTATAACCAGGTCAAGATGGTTGTTTTGCATGGATAACCAGGCAAAATCACTTTCTCTGTAATTATCTGTTCGTAAAGCTTCAGCTCTTTTGAGCAAGTAATTTTTCAATTCATCATCATTTGTTGCTTCGGCTGCTTTTACCAGTAAACCAGTAACTTTTTCAATTTGTTCTTTAAAGGCTTCGTGATACCATACACATTTCAGGTTTCCGTTTTCATCTCTCCTGATAAGAGTGTAATTGGATTTTTTGCAGGCATCGTTGAATGCATTAAATTCATCTTCCGTCATATCCGGTGGATAAAAATTAGCACCACGGGGTTTTTCCCCAAAACCCTCCACAAACGGTTGATTACCATCGAGCCTGTCCCAGGGGCCATAGTTAATTTCGGCAAAACGCTTTGCATTTTCATCAGCCAGTTTTGAAAGTAAATCGTCCTTGTTGCCATAAGCCTCCTGCCAGAAAATATCGTTCATGATATCTGCAGCTTCAATAAGAAGCTTTAATACTTCTTTTTCATTTTCTGACAATTGGCTTAAATCTGTCGTTAAGGTGACAGGTACATATTTTTTCAATCTCTTTTCTACATCCATAGTTCTGTAAAATTCTGTTTCTTCCTGAACGGCTTTCATTTTCCTGTTTTGACAGGATGTCCAGCCTAATAATACCGATCCTAAAAGGACAATAAACAAATATTTTTTCATTTTTCTTAAATTTTAAACTTTTGAAT
>CAYNBC010000056.1:0-6838 GCA_964395255.1 uncultured Sphingobacteriales bacterium
CCTATATAACTTTTTGCTGTATCCTGATATTCATAGGTCTGAACTCCATTCTGAAGATAATATCCCACATCCTTGAATGAACCACCGACAACAACTTTACGCTTAAGTGTGGCGGGGTCTTCTTCTTTGGCATCGTAAGTATAAAATGGGTTCATATCATCAATGACACTGGTAATGCCTTCTGAGTAAGCATTTTCTGTCCATTCAGCCACATTACCAGCCATGCAGTACAAGCCATAATCATTGGGGAAGTAAGAAGTTACTTTTACGGGATAATAACCTCCATCCTGAATGTAATTTCCTCGTAAGGGTTTGAAGTTAGCAAGGAAACAACCTTTGGAATTTCTTAAATAGGGACCTCCCCAGGGGTAGCGGCTAAAGTCACGGCCTCCTCTTGCAGCATATTCCCATTCTGCAGCTGTAGGCAAACGGAAAGGATTTACTTTAGGCATACCAATCGATTTGTAATAATCGTTCAGGTATTTTGTTCTCCAATGGGCAAATGCTTTGGCCTGTTTCCAGTTAACACCTACTACGGGATAATCGTCATAACCGGGATGATAAAAGTAAAGTTGAGCCATGGGTTCATTGAATGAATAGGTAAAGTCGCGAATCCAGCATAAAGTATCCGGATAAACCCTCACTTTTTCATCTCTTCTGAATTTACCCCTGCTGGGTGGGTTTCCTTTACGAGTGGCTTCATAATATTTTCTTTTTGAAGCTTCCTGAAGATCAAACCAGTGATAATCGTAAATAAATTTACGGGTATCAAATTCGTGTATATCTCCTTCATAGATATCGTCTCCCTGATAATACATATCGGCAAGGGCTTCTTTAATTTCAGGGTCGCTATATTTTAATTTAGGCTTCCAGTTAATATATTCATCACCATTGGCATTTTCAAGAACATAATCTTCACCAATCATTTTACGGGCAATGGAGTCTCTGACCCAGAAAACAAATTGCCTGTATTCGTTGTTGGTGATTTCGGTATCATCCATAAAAAAGGACTGAATGGAGACCTGCATAGGCCTGTTGGTCAAATGATAAATCACATCCTGGTCGCTTTGTCCCATATGAAATGTACCGGTAGGTATATTTACCATACCGTATGGCTGAGGATGATACCAAACTATGCGTCCCTTTACTCCAACCAATTGGCCTTTATCATTATTAAGTCCACAACTGGTGAGTAACATTGCCAGTCCAGTGAAGATTAATGTAAAGATTTTTAGTTGATTATATTTTCCCATACCGATATATATTATTCTTCATTAAAGCAAAGTTAAAATTTTTAAAAAATTACGCAAAATTAAACGATATCTATAATTGCTGAAATTATCCATAAACAAATGATGAAATTACTAACGAGTTATCCACAAAATTATTGTTTTAAATATCTTGGTGTCCAGATGATATTTGGGATAATCACCTTGGGTTTGGTTACGATTTTGAAATCATAACTAAGCATAACTTCGTGCGTACCAGTGTTATATGCACGAAGCTGGTTGGTTGTAAAATCATAGGAATAACCGAATTTTAGCTGTGGTGTAAGAAACATACCCAGCATGGCTGAAATCATCACACCATTTCTGTAAACAAGCCCTCCCCAATAACGTTCTTTGTACAATACAGATGCATTTAAATCGTATTGTACTTTGGCTTTATCAAATTTAATGAGAGTTGAAGGCATTAGCTTCAGGTCAAAGTTGGTGGGGAACGGAATTGATAAACCTGCTGTAAGATAGGAATGCTGAACCAGAGTATTTCCGGAATAACCAGCCCATTTGAATTCACCACCTATAATATGTTGCATGGAAAACCCTACATAATACCAGGGTGAGTAAAGATAAACACCAGCTCCCAGATCGGGTGTCATGGCTGTCTGCAATCCATTGGGCAAAACAGGGTCATTTTTACCTGGTTCGGGTGGCACCCAGTCTCCATTTATACTTCTCTGGATAATTCCTCCATTGATACCGTAGTGTAAGGTTCCAAAAACAAAATTATATCTTCCTGAAAACGATAGATTGGCACTAACAGTTTGTTCCCAGCCCTGAGCATCGTTGATAATTCCAAGTCCCATTCCACCAAGATACTCACTTTTAAATGGAAAACTCATCGAAAAAGTCTGAGTGGTAGGTCCTTTCTCTTTTTTAGGACCTTCAAACCCGAGCCATTGATTGTGTAAAAGAAATGTTACATTGATAAACTCACGGTTGGTACCTGCAAAAGCCGGATTATAAATGAGTTTGTTAAACATATAATGAGTATATAAGGGATCTTGCTGGCCCTTTAAGCTAACAGGTAAAATGATTAAACCCACAAAAAATAACCGGAAAAGAACCGGTACCCACTGCCCAATAATTTTATTTTTCTTCATTTTTTATTCTGTTGAATAAAATTATGCTTAACAATTCCCCAAATTTAAATCGTTCGCAATATAGCAAAAAAATTTTTTAAGAAATTAATTTTCAAATGCCATCCCTGCTTGATAACTTAAACTTTGGATGTTTTCATTTAAGAAAAATGAGAAAACATGAATATCTATAAACGATTTCATGTGTATAGCATTACCTGACGCTTATGGCACACGGGAGATGGGTTTCTATGATATGATGGTCCGTTCAACTTGCCTGATATGTCTTGGTGCAAAAAAAATTCTCATTAATCTGTGACAGGGAAATAGCTATCGCAGCCGGCCTTGTAATGCCTACTGAAGAGGTATGTAAAAGATACCATAATGAAGAAAGCCCTCATTATAAAGGATTTAATTTTGAGGAATACAAGGCTAAAATTGCCCATCCTATTCTTTCAAAAACCGAATAACCGGCTTTGAAATAAATTTGAAAGGGCTGGTTTTATAGCTTAAAGTTATTTGTTTGAATTTCTGATAAACAATTCAAGCGCCATTTTCATAGAAGGAGCTTGTGGACTGGGAGCCTTAATATCTACAACAAGCCCTGCATCTTCTGCCGCTTTAATCGTGTTTTGTCCGAACGCTGCAATCTTTATATGATTTTGCTTGAATCCTTTAAAGTTTTCCTGTAATGATTTAATCCCGGCAGGACTGAAAAAGGCTATGATATCGTATTTGTTTATGTCTAAATGAGAAAGGTCGCTCGAAACAGTTTTGTAAAGAATGGCGCTGGTAAATTTTATTTTGTTTTTCTTCATTACATCAGGAATTTCCGAACTGCTAAGGTTGGAACAGGGCATGAAATATATTTCGTCCGGGTGTTTTAAAATGATATCCGTAAGCTTTTTGTCTTTGGTTTTTGGAAAAAATATTTTTCTTTTCCTGTAGGTAATAAACTTTTGAAGATAAAGAGCATAAGATTCACTGGCGCAGAAAAACTTCATTTCTGCCGGAACCTCAACTCTTGTTTCACGGCAAATTCTGAAGAAATTTTCAATGGCTGTCCGACTTGTGAATATGATGGCCGTATGATCCAGTATATTTATGCGTTCTTTGAGAAAGTCTATAGCTGGTACTTCTTCAACTTGAATAAATTTATGAAAAGTTATTTTTACATTATATTTTGATTCAAGCTCAAAATAAGGTGATTTTGTGTCCTTAGGTTCTGGTTGAGAAATTAAGATATTTTTGACCTTCACTTTTACCCCGTTTTAAAAATCCAAGAAAATTCCTTTATAATTATCAATATCAACGATATTTCAAAAACGCAAAGGTACAATAAAATGTACAAAAAATTGAAAGCATATTGCTTCTTTAACTGGTTAAGAAGAACGAAAAAGCGGTAAATCAAAATGAGTGCAATAAAGATGAGTCCTGCTTTTGCCACAATTAAACCCAGGTTTTCCGGGAGGTAAAAGATGAAAAATAACAAAGGAACGAGGAATATTCCAATCGTCCGGTGTGAATAAAGCAGCGAAAATAAGTGCATGTTTTTCAGTCTGTCTCCAAAAAATATGTAATAGGCGATACGGATAACAAGAAGTTGAAGAAGTATCAACCCAAGAACCCGTACCCAGATTTCAATGTATAGATATTCAGGGTATAAAAAAAAGTAAATAAGAAGCGAAAAAGCAGATATAAACAATATATCGAAGATGAGATGTATAAAACTAAATGTACTTTCAGGTTTTGTACTAAATGTAACCAGCTCACTTCCTACCCTTGTGAGTCTGAAAATATTTATCAATTTGTCAAATGAAAATCGTATTAACAGAGCCCATATCAATAACATAAGTAAAATGCCTGATAATAAAAGTATATTGTTTCGAAGGGAAATATTCCTTACCTGAATTGTTGTTTGAGGATGGTTTCCGGTTACAGAAATGTATTGTTTGTATTGGTCATAATCTTTAGGCAAATACCATTGATGGGCCTTATGATGGGAAATGGAATCTAAGGGGTTTGATTTTGATAAAGGTATACAAAATAGAAATGAGAAAAGTAAAATGAGGAAAGGTTTCATTTCTTCAGGTAATCAATGAGTTCGGTTACATATTTGAATTTAATAAGTTTCAATTTGCGAGTAACGGGAATATTCTGGTTGAAAGCAGAAATTACCATTTTTCCAAAGCCCAGGCGTTCAATATCCGAAATCCGGTTATTCAAAAATTTTACGGGTCTAATTTCACCGGACAAACCAGTTTCACCAGCAAAACATATATCTGGTGGTAAGGGTAAATCCAGATAAGAGGAAGCAATAGCGGCAATAATAGCAAGGTCAGTGGCAGGGTCAGTGAGTTTCATCCCTCCAGCTGCATTGACGAAAACATCGTAATTACTGATTTTAAAACCACATCTTTTCTGGAGAACTGCGAGCAGCATGGAAAGTCTTTTATTGTCCATGCCTGTTGTATTTCTTTGCGGCATACCATAATAAGTGGGTGTTACCAGTGCCTGAATTTCTACCAGCAAAGGTCTGATGCCTTCCATAGTGGAGGCAATGGCAACACCACTGATGTCTTCTTCGCGGTGAGAAAGGAGGATATCCGAAGGATTTTTTATTTCGGCCAGACCGCCTGAATGCATTTGATAAACGCCCAGATCGGATACCGGCCCGAAACGGTTTTTGATGGTACGCAAAATCCGGTAATCGTAATTTTTATCCCCTTCGAAATACAAAACAGTATCGACCATGTGTTCCAGAACTTTAGGTCCGGCTATAAATCCTTCTTTGGTAATATGTCCTACCAGAATGATTGGAATGTTCAGGTTTTTGGCCAGCCGAATCAAATAAGCAGCACTTTCCCTGATTTGACCTATACTTCCGGGAGCACTATCCAGAACGCTGGTCTGCATGGTTTGAATCGAATCTACTACCACCAATCCCGGATTTAATTTTTCTACCCATTGGGCGATATTTTCCGTGATGGTTTCGGAGCTAAGATAACAGTGAGGATTTGTTGTTCCCAGACGGGAAGCTCTGATTTTAATCTGTGAAATACTTTCCTCGCCACTGACATAAAGAGTATTAAAATCTTTAATTTTTAGAAGTAATTGAAGAAGTAAAGTTGATTTACCTATACCGGGCTCACCTGCCAGTAAAATAACACTACCTGGGACAAGGCCGCCTCCCACTACACGGTTGAACTCACTTTCAGGTAAAATGATTCGGGGTACATCCTCAACCTTAAAATTATCAAGCTTTTCGACACCTGCCAATGGCTTAGACGATGTTCCGGGCTGCGCGTTAACTGTACTAACAATCTCTTCGGCAAATGTATTCCACTCTCCACAAACATTGCATTTGCCCTGCCATTTTACCGAAACAGCTCCACAATTTTGACAAACATATTGAGTTTTAGTTTTTGCCACTACCTGTTATTTATTCAAACAGATTTTTCTTTTGTTTGTAAATATTTTCGAAATATGTGTCGTGATGCTGAGGGTTTTCAGCTGCTTTTTTAGCCAATAAATCACATCTTTCATTGGAAGGATGACCGTTATGGCCTTTTATCCACTCGATGGTAACATCAAATTTTTTATAAAGACCTATAAATTCTTTCCAGAGGTCAGGGTTTTGTTTCTTTGCAAAATTTTTTTCTTCCCATTTCCAGAGCCAGCCTTTATTAAGCGCATCTGCTACATATCTTGAGTCGGTGTAAATTACTACAGGATACTTTTGCGTTTTTAATTGTTTCATGCTTTCAATAATGGCCATTAGTTCCATTCTGTTGTTTGTTGTCAGATAAAAACCTCTGGAAAACTCTTTTTGATGATTCTGCCATTGCATGATAAAAGCAAAACCACCCGGGCCGGGATTACCCAGAGAACTTCCATCGGTATAAATAGTAATTTGCTGGTTCATTGTTATCAAAGGCGGTAATTGTACTGTTCCATTAAAGAACCAATGCTTTTATGGCGTTCTTTGTACCTGTGAATGTGGGTTTTGATTAATTCAATGGCTTCTGTTTCATCAGATACCTTGAAAATTCTATCCTCTTCCCAGCCGATGCGGTCGCGGTTATCGAGTTTCTGTCCTGCCAGTTTTCCACTCCAGCCGGGAACATCATATGCCAGAAGCATGCGTTTAAAAGTCCAGGCAAAAGCCATTTCCGAAAGAGTACCGGCCTGTCCTCCAATAGCAATAACGGCATCTGAATTGGCTACTATACCATTTCGGTAAGTATCCAGTCCTGTAGCAATAGCCACATCAAGGTATTTATTGGAAAAATCAGGGTCAAAACCAGGTAAAATACCAATAACCAAACCGTCATAATATTTTTCGGATTCTCTGGCTCCCCTGCAAACTGCTTCCATAATACCGGTCATACCTCCATTAAGGATACGAAAGCCGTGGTCAATTAAAGCTTTACCTAGTTTTCTGGCTTTTTGATATATTTCAGAATCTTCCTTGATTCC
>CAYNBC010000056.1:6848-7091 GCA_964395255.1 uncultured Sphingobacteriales bacterium
TGCGTCTCCAATAACGCCAACGGTTATTTTTCTCATGGAATTTATTTTAAGCAAATTTATGAATATCTTATTTCTAACTTAGACACGATTTGCCGGGAAACTTATTCGATGTTCCAGTTTAATTCTGAAAAGGTTCTTCGTTTTTTAAAAAAATAATCCAGGGCTATACTTCGGGGATATAGCAGTTTAAAAATTTCCTGGTCGGATACTTTGCGCAGTTGTTTTACTTCTTTTCTTTTATTC
>CAYNBC010000056.1:7101-10428 GCA_964395255.1 uncultured Sphingobacteriales bacterium
TTTTTCAGTATAAGACGGAAGTGAAATTTCAGCCATCCATACGCATGAATCAGAGCAATAACTCTTTTAAAATCAAGTTTTACAAAAGCCCAGCCCATGGTCATTAAATCCAGTAGGAACCTTTTCATAAGAATGGGGAAAAGGTTATTTTTTTCAAGATTTTTCAGAACCATAAAAACACTGTTTCTGTGATTCCAGTATATTTTTTTATAGCTTTCGTAAGAAATAATTCCTCCGCCATAATGATAAACAACGGATTGAGGAACTACCATCAGTTTATATCCGGCAAGGTTGATGCGGTAGCACAAATCAATTTCTTCCATGTGGTGGACAAAGTCTTCGTCAAAAAGGCCTGATTCTTTCAAAACCGAAGCACGAATCATCATGGCAGCACCAGTAGTCCAGAAAACACGGGCAATGTTGTTGTATTGTCCATTATCTTTTTCGACATAGTCAAAGATTCTTCCTCTTGTAAAAGGATATCCATAAAGGTCGAGAAAACCGCCTGAAGCTCCTGCGTATTCAAATTTATCAGGTTCCAGCATGGATACAAGCTTGGGTTGTACAGCGCCAATGCTATCATCACTTTCTGCCAGTTCGACCAGAGGTTCAAGCCATCCGGGGTCTACTTTTACATCATTGTTCAAGACCAGAAAATACTTTCCCCGGGCCACTTTAAATCCATTGTTGTAAGCCAGGCTGAAACCACCATTTATGCCATTTTGAAAGATTTTAACAAAAGGAAACTTCTTTTCAACATAGGCTACACTATCATCGGTGCTTTTGTTGTCAATCATGATGATTTCGGTATTGGGGTAAGTAGAGTTTTGAAGGCTGTTGAAACAATCGTCAAGGAATTTTTTTCCGTTATAATTCAATACGAGTATGCTGACAAGGGGTTTTTCGTTAGGCATGTATCCATTTTTAAGGCAGCAAAATTAAAACAATCATTCGACTATTCCTTTTTCTCAGGTTGGTCAAGTCTTGATCTTTTCCATCTTTTATGAGACCATAACCATGCATAAGGATGTTTTCGGATAGCGTTTTCAAGCCAATTTACATAAGCTTTTAAGATGTCTTCAGCCTGTCTGTTAGATAATTCTAATTCCAGTTTTTCGAAAGACATGGAATAATAACCGGGTCGCGTACGCCACATATCTATAAAATAAACAGGTAGCTGGAATTTAACAGCCAGCTTTGCCGGAGCCGCAAAAAACATGGTTTCTTCTTTAAAAAACGGTATCCAGAAATGGTCATTGCTGTATGCCGGTAACTGGTCGTTCAAAAAAGTAAGATAAAGTCCATCCTTGAGTAAGGGTAAAATTTGTTTTAGCAGATTTTTGGCAGGAATAAAGCGTGTCTGGTGGGCAGACCTTATTTTTTGCATAACAAATTCCCAGCTTTCGGAAGAAAATGGGCGGTAAGCTGCAATGAGAGGTTTATTTAACTGGTAACCCATCCATTGACCTGCCCATTCAAAATTTCCCAGATGCCCGGTAAGTATTACAGCTCCCCGGGGCTCATTTTTAAATTGCTCAAAACTTTCGGGAGTGGCTATTTGAATTCTTTTTTCAAGTTCTTTCCTGGTCATGGAAGGTATCTTCAGGGTTTCCAGCATCACCAGCGAATAATGAGCGTAAAAACCGGAAGCTATTTTATTCAATTCTTTTTGATTTTTATCAGGAAAGGCCCTGGTAAGATTTTCCAGTACTACCCGTTTTCTGTACTGAAAAATATTCTTTGCCAGGAATTTAAAAATGATGGAAAGGAAATAATGGAATGGATAAGGCCATATGGAGATAAATCGGATGAAATACCAGGTTACGGTTTTCACTTTTACTTTTTCCGCAAAGTAAAGCATTATTGGTCAAAGTCTTCGTCCAGATAATCTCCGAACAAATCAAGCTGATAGTTGTTGTTAAAATTGTATTTGTTAATTATTTGCCTCCAATTGGGATTTTTAGGTTCACCTCTGGCGGTGGAATGCAAAAGTTCGTATTCATCCAGAGCCCCGGTTCGATTGAAGAAAACAAATTTCTGATTGCTCTGGTTATTGCCTAGTTTGTAATACTGCCATATTTGATAAGGATAGGCTATTGTAGGCAGGCTGGCATCCACAACCTGATTGGGCGGTCCATATTGAACATAAACCCTGCCTCTGTCGGTCAGGTAACCCGGCCTCAAGGCTGTTGTAAACAAACGATTGCTTTCTTCTATCAGAAATAGATGCTCCATCCACCGTTCAACCGGATTCTCTGGATAATTTGAGGTCCAGACTTTATGAATAAATTCCAGTATTTCAAGACTGTCTTTCGATTTTTTTAACAGCTCATACTTTATGTTTTCTTTTTTATCATATTCGTAAATCATATAATCCATAGCCAGCTCTAATTGTTCAAGATTATAGACGGAAAAAATATCCATTAAACGGTTGGAAGCAGCAGAAATTAATGGGTTCATCGGAGAAAATACAGAAAACTGTTTGAAAGCAGTAGCCAGCCTCTGGTTTTTTGAATTAAATAAATGAATCTCCAGAAAATATTTTCCGGCATCCAGATTATCCGTGCTGATTTCTCCAATTAAAAAATTCCGGTCAGCAGCTTTGATTTTTTTCCAGTAATCTTTCGACACTTTTTCTTCTCCGCGGGAAACATGGTATTGAACATAAAAAAAGGAATCCGGCAGAAAACTCAGGCAATGATATATTTCCGTATAAAAATACAATTGTTTTTTTTGTAAAGGAATGGCATTCAGGATATTAGGGATTACCTGATATCCGTTTTTTTCAAACATGCCAGAGTGAGAAATGGGATAAATGGTATCGGCCAGTTCAAGGGTGCTAAAAAAAATCACACCTTCCGGAAATCTCACATCAACAGGACTTATGATTCCTTTTGCATCCGATTTTGAATTTGTATCTTTTACGAAGAGTTTGAAAACATAATTATCCTGCGGGATTATTTCTTTGTATGATGCAGTAAGAGCCAGGTTTTTTGCATTGCCGGTATCAGCCAGGGGGGGGCTTGTCAAAAGATAATTCTTAAATAAAATGGTATCCTGCTCATGGGTCAAAAGGTATTTTACATTTACACTGACCTGATATTGTTCTTCATAAACAGTCCATTTTAAAGAACTGAGAGGGATTTTCAGATTGATTTCGAACAAAGCTTTATGGGTATCGTAATAATAAGTTTCGTAGCTTAAAAAAACTTCCTGGGATTTCAATGGTAATGGCAAGTATGCAACCCCATTCAACCATAAAATCACTAACAATAATGACTTTTGTAGCGAAAAATTATGCGGATTTAAATCATACATATCGAACCT
>CAYNBC010000057.1:0-7043 GCA_964395255.1 uncultured Sphingobacteriales bacterium
ATATAGAAGTAATACTTATCCATTTCATTATTCAAATATTTCGTGCAAAAATAAAATCTATCCACAAAGGTGTACCTAGCTTTGCATTTTTTTAAAATATGATGACAAATACTTTTCACTATCTAAAAGAATTATGGAAAATCCTTTATGACAACAAGGATATGGCATTGCTGGAATCTTTTTTTGAAGAAATTACCGGGGTAAAGCAAAATCTTTCATCCGGCAACTCCAGCGACTGGTATAAAGATGCTGTTGTTTATTCCCTTTATGTTGATTTGTTCAATAAAGATTTTCAGGGTTTAATAGAAAAGCTGGATTATTTACAGGATCTGGGAGTAAGCTGTTTATGGTTGTTGCCCATATTGGATTCACCTATGCGAGATGCGGGTTTTGATATCAGAAACTACCGTAAAATCAGGAGCGATTTACTGGCGTTACCTGACGATGCTCCTGACGAACAAAAAATCCAGCTTTTCCGGAATTTTCTAGAGAACGCGCACCAGCGAGGAATTCATGTTATTTTCGATATTGCCATCAATCATACATCCAATGAACATCCGTGGTTCGTTGAAGCTAGGAAAAGTGAAGATAATCCTTACAGAGATTACTACATTTGGTCTAAAGATACCAGCCTGTACAAGGAAACGCGCTTATTGTTTGAAGGTATGTGCCCCAGCAACTGGGAAAAAGATGGAGAATGGTATTATTTTCACCGTTTTTTTGAATTTCAGCCCGATTTGAACTATAGAAATCCCAGAGTACTTGTAGAAATGACTCGAAATTTATTATTCTGGGTTCAGCAGGGCGTGGATGGTTTCCGGGCTGATGCTATTCCATACCTCTGGAAAGAAGATGGAACGGATTGCGAAAATCTTCCTCAGACCCATACGATTGTAAAATTTTTCAGGGCAGTGCTGGATTATGTCAGGCCAGGCACTTTATTGCTGGCTGAAGCATGCCAGCCACCCCGGGAGGTTGTTAAATATATAGGTACCGGAGATGAGTGCCATGCAGGTTATCATTTTCCTTTAATGCCTCAGATTTTTAAAGCTCTGGCTCAGAAAAAAGCTGAACCGGTAGTTAATATTTTAAATCCCACGGTTACACCTACCATACCAGATGACTCGCAGTGGTTTACATTTCTTCGCTGTCATGATGAATTAAGTCTTGAAAAAGTTTATGTAAACGAGGAGGACAGAGCTTTTATCCATGGATTTTATTGTCGTAAACCTGAATGGGATTTCCGTGTAGGGCAGGGAATTTCTGCACGATTATCTGAACTTCTTGAACATAACCCCGATAAATTAAATCTGGCTTTTTCCATCATGCTTACTTTACCTGGCACGCCTGTGATTTATTATGGTGACGAATTTGCCAAAACCAATGATGAACAATATTATCAGGAACAGATTCAACTGACCGGTAAAAACGATACCCGTTTTCTGGTGAGAGGTAAAATTGACTGGCAGGAGGTTGAGGCACAGCTGCGTGATAAAAATTCAGTGGCTGCTCGTGTGTTTTTTCGGTTACGGCAAATGATTCGTGTGCGAAATCGGCACAAAGCATTTGGAAGAGGTTCTCTTTACTGGCTTCATCCGGTTGTCAAGCCTGAATCATCTGTTGGTTCTTTGCTTATTTTTGAGCGCAATTTTCATGATGAGACGCTAATCATCATCCATAATCTTGGCGAAAAAACAATTACTGTTGAAAATCCTGGAACTGACGGTTATTTTATAGATTTGCTAAACGAAAATGAAATTCGATTTCCTCTGGCCGTTCAGCCTCTGGGATATCTCTGGCTTAAAAAAGATATAAGGAATTAAATCTTAATTGTTAACAATGAAGTCAACAGCATTAAAAGCAGTTATTTTTGACCTTGATGGTGTCATTACCCGCACTGCTGAAGTTCATAGCAAAGCATGGAAACAGCTTTTCGATGATTATTTAAAAAGCCGGGAAAAAAGATTTGGCGAGCCGTTCAGGGAATTTACTCATGAAAATGATTACCTGCCTTATGTGGATGGGAAACCGCGTTATGAAGGAGTCAGGGATTTTCTTCTGTCAAGGAATATAAAAATACCTTTTGGCCATCCAGACGACAGCCCTGACAAAGAAAGCTGTTGTGGGCTTGGCAATCGAAAAAACATTGTATTTAATGAAATTCTCAAAACGAATGGAGTTGGTGTTTTTCAAAGCACCCTGGATTTAATTTATCAATTGAAGAAAAATGGCATCCGGGTAGGGGTGGCCTCTTCCTCTAAAAATTGCAAAAATGTTCTGGAAGCTGCCGGTATTATTGATTTATTTGAATGCCGGGTGGATGGAGTTGTCTCAGCTGAATTGGGGTTGAAGGGTAAGCCTGAATCTGATATTTTTGTTACGGCTGCCCGCCAATTGAATGCATCTCCTTACAACACGGTTGTTGTCGAGGATGCTGTATCCGGTGTTCAGGCCGGGAAAAAGGGAAATTTTGGTCTTGTCTTAGGTATAGCCCGTGAAAACAATAAGGAAGAATTACTGGCTCATGGAGCCGATTGGGTAGTCAGCGACCTTTCCGAAGTTACTCTGGATAATCTCGTTCAATGGTTTGAACATGGCTTGAAAGACGATGGCTGGCAATTAAAATATACCGGATTTGACCCTGACAAAGAAAAATCACGGGAATCACTTCTTGCCATTGGTAATGGTTATCTGGGCTCCCGGGGCAATTTGGAAGAATTTCATGCCGGTACATCCCATTACCCGGGTACTTATATTGCGGGTTTGTACAACAGGCTTAAATCCAATGTTGCCGGGCGTGAAGTTGAAAATGACGACTTTGTTAATTGTCCTAACTGGACATGGACCGAGTTTACTGACGAAGAACATCTTTCCTCTTCAAATTCTTTTACTATCGAGTGGTTGGAGAGGAAAATTGACTTTAGAACGGGACTCCTGGAAAAATCCATGATTGTTGGTTATGACAATGGAAAAAAGATAAGAGTCCGGTCCCAGCGATTTGTTTCCATGTATAAACCCCATTTGACGGGTATGCATTATGAAATAACCCCCCTGAATTTTAGCGGTAAAATTTCTGTTGTTACAGGCATCGATGCTAACATTATTAATGATGGTGTGGAGAGATACCGGGATTTAAATCAGAAACACATTGAATGTCAGGAAGCATCAGCCCAGGAGAATGAATTATCGGTGCTGGTAAAAACAACCTCTTCAGATATAAGGGTTGCCGAAATGGCTCGCATTACGCCTGCTCAACGGAACCTACTCTCCAGAAAAACCGGAACAGGTGTAAACAAAGCTTTTTCCAGCATAACATGGGAATTGAAAAAAGGGGAAGTGGCTTCTTTTGATAAAATAGTTTCCATTTATACTTCCAAACATGATGATGTGGATGACCCACTCACCCATGCCCAACTTGAGTTGGGCCATGCCGGAAGCTTTGAAGAAGAATTAAAACTTTCAGCACGGGAATGGGAAAAAATATGGAAAGAGATTGATATTGAGATAGAAGGAGACAGACTTTCGCAGAAACTTCTCCGCTTACACCTTTATCATATGATGGTTAGTGCCTCACCCCACAATAAGAATCTGGATGTAAGTTTTACTGCAAGAGGATTACATGGCGAAGCTTATAGGGGGCATATTTTCTGGGACGAAATGTTTATTATGCCTTTTTACAATCTTCATTTTCCTGAAGTTTCCCGTGCATGTTTGATGTATCGTTACCGCAGACTGGATGCAGCTCGTGAATATGCCCGTCAATATGGTTATAAAGGAGCCATGTTCCCCTGGCAAAGCAGTAGTGATGGCAGGGAAGAAACCCAGACCATGCATCTCAATCCTGTAACCCGGCAATGGGGACCGGATCATTCATCCCTGCAACGACATGTTTCACTGGCAATAGCAAAAAATATCATTGACTATTATGAAGCCACAGATGATCATTCATTTATGGAAGAAGCTGGCTATGAAATGCTTCTGGAAATAGCCCGCTTCTGGATTTCACGATGTGAATGGAATACCCGCTACAACAGATACAGCATAAGAAAAGTGATGGGACCGGATGAATTTCATGAAAAATATCCCGGTTCTGACGAAGGGGGGCTGGATGATAATGCTTATACCAATATTATGGTTGCATGGTTGGTTAAAAAACTTTCCTTCTTGATACCTTCTTCTTCAGAGATTCAGGAATGGCTCAACATTGTAAGACAATTGAACCTGGTTGTCAACGAAGACGGTGTTATCGCTCAATTTGACGGTTACTTTGAACTGGAAGAACTGGACTGGGATTATTACAGAAAAAAATATGGCAACATTTACCGGATGGACCGCCTGTTAAAAGCAGAAGGAAAATCTCCCGAAAACTTTAAAGTTTCAAAACAGGCGGATACACTGCAGGTTTTCTATAATTTATCTCTTGAGGAAGTAGATGATATTCTGAAAATGATGGGCTATCAACTTCCGAAGGATTATGTAAAGAAGAATCTGGAATATTATCTGTCCCGAACTTCACATGGCAGTACGCTGAGCCGTCTTGTTCATGCATGGATAGCACTTCTGGCCAATGATTATCAACTAAGCTGGCAATTATACTCGGAAGCTCTGCAAAGTGATTATACCGATATACAGGGTGGAACCACTGCTGAGGGTATTCATTTCGGATTGATGGCGGGCACTGTTTATTTAGTTTTCAAAGCTTTTGCCGGTATAAAAATGAAAAAACATGTAATTTCATTCCATCCCCATTTGCCCTCCGATTGGGTAAAAATTTATTCCCGCCTGAGATGGAAAGGCAATTTAGTAGATTTTAAAATCACCCCGGAATATCTGGCGTTAACCCTTCTGGAAGGAAATGATTTACAGGTTGAAACGAATGCCGGAAAGTATACATTAAGCAAATCGGAAAAGTTGAAAATAAAATGATGAAAAAATTTATCTGGCTTGCTTTTGTGTTTGCCATGACGGGAGCTTGCCATAATAACCAGAACAATCAAAACGAATTAAAAACCGAAGAAACAATGGAGCTGAAACATGCAGACTGGACAAAAGACAAAGTTATTTATGAGGTAAACCTCAGGCAATATACTGAGGATGGGTCTTTTCGCTCTTTTGAAAAACATCTGGAACGCCTGAAGAATCTGGGCGTTGACATTTTATGGTTTATGCCTCTCCATCCCATTGGTATTGAGCAAAGAAAAGGTACGCTTGGAAGTTACTATTCCGTCAGAGATTATTATGCCATTGACTCGATGTATGGAACGCTGGATGATTTTAAATCACTGGTTCATAAAATTCATGAGATGGGGATGTATGTTATTATTGACTGGGTGGCTAATCATACTTCCCGCGATCACCCCTGGATTCAGGAACATCCCGATTGGTACAATCACGACAGTGCTGGAAATATCATTGCTCCCTATGATTGGACAGATGTTGCCGACCTCAATTATGACAATCCTGAAATGAGGAAAGCGATGATTGAGGCCATGAAATGGTGGCTCAAAGAAACAAATATTGATGGTTTTCGCTGCGATGTAGCCATGCTTGTGCCCGTTGATTTCTGGAACGATGCCCGCAAAGAACTTGAATCGGTCAATCCCGATATCTTTATGCTTGCCGAAGCCGAAGAACCTCCTTTGCAGGAAAAAGCTTTTGATATGTATTATGGCTGGAAAGTTCACCATCTGACCAAAGATATCGCTCATGGCGAAAAAAATCCTGAAGATTTGATTCATTTATTAGAGCAACAAAAACAGGAATTTCCTGAATACACCTATCGTATGAATTTTACTTCCAACCATGATGAAAACAGCTGGAACGGAACAGCTTTCGAACGTTATGGAGATGCACTCCGGGTAATGTCTGCCCTGATGTTTGTATTGCCTGATATGCCACTGATTTATTCTGGGCAGGAGGCTGGTTTAAACAAAAGCCTGGCTTTTTTTGAAAAAGACCTGATTGAATGGAAAGATAGTCCGTGGTTTGAATTTTACAAAAAGCTTATCCATTTGAAAAAACAAAATCAGGCATTATGGAACGGTAGAGCTGGTGGCGAAGTTGAGTTTATTCCTGATTTGCACGAAAAAGTACTGACTTTTTACAGGCAAAAAGATTCTTCAATCTGCTTATTTGTAGCTAATATGTCTCCGGAAAAAGTAGAATTTGAACTGGAATCGGATGTTTTGAACCGTCCTTTAACCGACTTTTTCAGCGGGGAAACATTAAATCAGGGTAATAAATGGAAGCTAAGTTTGAATCCGTGGGATTTTAAAATTTTAACAGGAAAATAAATTTCAGAGATAAGGTTTTATTTTTTCTGCAAATATTTTCATTCGTTTCAGAAAAGAATATTGTGTTAAAGTTCTTTTCTGACCTGCTTCGGCAATTTTTTTTCTTTCCTCTTCGTGCTCGAGTAGCCATTGAATTTTTTCAACAGCTTCATTGGCATGGCGAAAAGTGACAACTTCTTTGTCCGGTTCAAAATAATTTTTAAGATTGGGTTTATAGTCGGTCAGGAGACAGGTGCCGCTGCCTGTAGCTTCAAAAAGACGAATATTGGCTGCATGGTCGCCTGCCCTGTCGATATGAATGTTCAGCGTGATTTTGCTGTCTGCCAGTGTCTGATACATTTCAAGTCCAAATCGTGAGCCTTTGTTATGCCGTTCCAGTTTCATGGCTTTCAGGTATTCTTTTATCCTTCCCTGTGTAAATGTTTGATATGCCGATACCAAACGCATTTTCCATCCGCTCAAACCCGATAAAAACAAATCGACAGGTATTTTGTTATTTATTTCGGAAAGCACATTCAAACGGGTATAGTGAGCATTTTTGAACAGGCTGATTCCACCCACAAAAGATACCTGATACAACTGCCTTCCCTGAATAATTCTGTCAAGCAAGCTGGTTTCAAATCCAAATGGAAGTGTAAAAGCCTTCATGCCTGCTTTCAAATAAGATTCAGTAATAAAATCGGCAGGCGTTAGAATAATATCGCTTCCGCCAAACCTTTGAGGATTACAATGCGCAATGCCATCCCATGC
>CAYNBC010000057.1:7053-10327 GCA_964395255.1 uncultured Sphingobacteriales bacterium
ATCAAGCGTACAAATGGATATTTTTTGCGGATTTTGTTTTTAAATTCTGCATCAATAGCAGGAAAATCCTGTGCAAAAAAAATATCGGGTTGGTAATAGGCAATCTGCGCTTCCAGAATATCCTGTATCCAGTTTGCCGGATTGAAATGAATACGATGTTCCCATGCCCATTGCTTTTGCAGATGCGAAGCATTGACAAGCACATCTACGGCTTCAAAATCACCCAGTTTGTTGAGGTTTAAACTCCAGAAATTGGCTTCCCAGAATGCCTGATTCATAATTTCCTGATACTGCTTGTCGTAGCTCTGTTTTTCCAGTCCCCGATTGTATTTGTAAAAACGGTCTATGAACATATTGTAAACAGGACTGGCTTTTAAAAATCGTATTTTTCCCATTTTTTCCAGATTAAAATAAGGCTACATCAATACCCGCTGTTAAAGGTGTAAGCGATGGAAGTGAATAAGAGGATTTGAAAAGTTCGCTGATGCGGTAAGTAACAAATACCCCCACTTTATTGAAACAAAATCTTGCAAAAAATTCATGATAAAATTTTTCCGTGTAGGGCAGCTTTCTCTCGATGGTCTTGACAATTGTTCCACTTTTTTGATTTTCGTCTTTATAGGTATGCTTTACATTATAGTTCCAGTTGGACCTGGCACCTATGTCAAGGTATGTCCCCAGATAGTTGCCTCTGCGTTTGTTGAAATTTATTCTCATAAAAACGGAACCGCCCAGGGAAGAAAAATTTAAATTTTCTGACTTATGTAGTATCGTATCAGGTATTTTTTTATCAGAATTTTGCCTGAGCGTGAATGTTGTGTTGGCTGCAAATATTTCTGCTCCCACAGCTAAGAAATTGTTTATTTTTAACTTATACCTAAATCCAAGAATAGTCTGTGAAGGAAAATTAAAAACCAGCTGAGGGTCGTAATGAAATCCAAACTGACCATAAAGGTGAACAAAATGGGTAAGATTAGGTCCGTAATTGCCCATGCTGTCAAAATTGCGACTGGTGTAGTCCAGTAGATGTTCCTGGGCCTCAGCATGCAAAATCAGAAACACAAATAAAAATCCTGTAATAAGCTTTTTCATCACTCACTCATTAATTGTGTCAGTGTAAAACCTCTGAACCATACCCTGATCAGGTCTCCGGGCTGAAATGTTATATTTGAACTTTCAGCTGTATCCAGAATTTCAATTTCAGGAGCATCAACCCGTATCACACCAAATTTTTTAAGCCATCGGTCCTGATTCTGAATATGATAAAAAAGTAGATGGTCATCCTGAATCCAGCCATTGGGATTATTTGCAGATTCGTGAATAATGGCAATAATTTTTGTACCCCTTTTTATCAAATGAAATGTTGGTACGGGTTCATGCAATGATGTATCTGTAAAATGATGCGCCTGAGGAACACCATAACCATGGACATAATCAAAATACGGATAAAGGTGTCCGGAATGTTCGATTTCATGAAACAAATCCATATTGGTCCATTCGGGATGTGCCTGCCATATACATGCAGCAAATCCTGATACAAGAGGACAGGAAAAGGAAGTTCCGTCAGCCACGGTTAAACCCTTTTTACCGGCAGTGATTACATGGGCATAAGCTGAAACATTGGGTTTCAATCTTTTATCGGATGATGGGCCATAACTGCTAAATCGTATGGCGATGTCGGTAGCAGGATTTATACCTCCTACAGCCAGTACGCTATCATGGTCGGCAGGGGTGATAATGGTTTTCCATCTGCTGCTACCTTCATTACCGGCTGAGTTGACAATTAAAATACCTTTTCTGGCGGCTATGGATGCTGCACGACAAACAAGACTGCTTTTTCCGTCCATATTGTTTTGAAAATACCTGTGAAATCCGTATCCCAGAGAGCTACTGATAATGTCAGCACCCATTTTGTCTGCCCACTCTGCAGCTTCAAGCCATTTAACTTCTTCCCAGTAAGGTTCAAGCCCTATTTCCGTTTTGGCAAGCAAAAATTCAGCTCCTGTTGCCAGACCCATTTTTACTCCTTTGTAAATGCCTCCAATACAGGCCAGTGTCATTCTTCCGTGGGAATTTCCATAATACACATATTCCTTCTTTTTGATAAAATCATAGGTAGCAATAATCCTGTTTTCTTTTCTGATGTGTTCAAAAGCCGGATGCTCGTCCACTCCGGGAAAGCCACCGTCAAAAACAGCTATTCTAATACCTGAACCATCCCAGCCTTTTTGCTCCAGCTCCTTTAATCCAAGGCGTTCTGTTTGTTTTTTAAGGAGTTTTAATTGCTCCGGTTCGATTTCTTCCACAGGATACATAGCCCATTTTCCTTTTTGATAGCTCTGATTGTCAATAATTTCTACATTTTTTACAAAGGGTAAATTTTGTATTTGTTCCAGCGCCTGGTTGTTTGTAACATATACCCACACTGCGTTGAGCCACCGGCTTGTTGCCACAAAACTGTCACAATATTTATGAAGTACTTGCAGATACTCTTTGTTTACAGGAATATCCAGCACATCCCAGTCAATATTTTGCCGGATTCGTCTTTCTATGGCTTTTCTGGTAAAAAAGGTGCCGGGCCTGAATGTTTCGATATTTTTCCCTTTCAGATAAATGACGGCACGGGTCTGTGCAATCAGCGGGTTTAAACTTCCTGCTATAAAAATCCACATTAAGATTGCTATGACAAATGCTTTACTGGTTTTTATCCCTGTCATTTTTATGTTTTGATTTATTCGGTTTAAAAATTACTTCAATGGCTCCATATCCGTATCTGGAGGGATCAGCTTCATGGAAACGAAGCCTGTCTTTCATCTGGAGAAGCGCATTTTGAATCCGGTTTTTTAAAACACCTTTACCCAGCCCATGAATAAAGATAAGTCTGTCAAAACCCAATGCCCAGGCGTTTTCCAGGGCTGTAAGAAAATAGTTGTACTGGTAATTCAGAATTTCGTTGCTTGTCATGTTGCGATAATGAAAGGGAGCCAGTTTTTCGATGTGCAAATCTATGACTTCAGGAGGAGGAGTGATGGAGATTTCGGGCGTAGACTTTCGGTCTCTATTTTCTTTGACAACTTTATCGTTAGAAACCTTTTCCGGACTTTTTTCCACTTTAATCAGGTAAAGCTTTTCTCCTGTCAATGGAGCCGGTGTCAGGTTTGTAAGAAGGTTTTTTTCACGTATTTTGAAAGAAAATGTTTCTGGAGGTGGTATTTTATTATCACTTACATCGAAGTTTAAGAGCTGAAGTTCAAACCGAACACCTGTATTCAGG
>CAYNBC010000058.1:0-1521 GCA_964395255.1 uncultured Sphingobacteriales bacterium
GCCTTACTATAAAACAATTTAAGCGTTGAGCAATTATTTTCTTTTATAAACCCATTTTGTGTAGATGGATTTTGAAGAGCAAAAAGAAATTGTATTATTTATTTTCTTCTCTGAATTTTTTATTGGTTTCTACAATGTAATCCCAGTTGGGAAAAGCTTTTTGAAATTGTTCAGGAAATTTTTTTCTTAATTCTTCAGCATCAAATACATAAAAATCTGATCTTCCTTTGGTTAAATCGTAGGTAAATGTGCCGATAGGCCGTGGCTTATAAGTTTCAGGGTGAAGAATATAATTGGCCAGCTCTGAAGGCCAACCGCTTCGGGGAAAGATATATATCTGGGGCTGGGTTTCATCAAACTTATTACCCTTATTCTTGTAGATAGCAAGTTCGCTTTCTGTTTTACTGGCTTGCTTTAATTTTTCCTCTTCCCTGGCTCGCGCCAAGAGAGCCTCTTTTTCTTGTCTGATTTCTTCAAGACTTTCCTCTTTTTGCTTTTCATAAGTTTTTTGTTGAAGAATAGCAATGGCTTTTAGTTGTTCTTCCATTCTTTTCAGCTCTGCATATTTCTCAGGGTTTTCATTGGCTGCAGCTTCAAGTTTGAGTAATTTTTTTCTCATCCTTTCTTCTTCTGCTACAAGGTCACATCGCTCATTTTTCCTTTCATTATATCTTTCTCCCATTCTAATGGTATATGGCACATCGTAGTCAAACTTCTTTTTGTTTCTGTTAAATTCTATTCTGCCAATAGGTTTATAAATCACTTTTCTTTTTTCCGGATCATTTTCACAATTCCTATCAAGAGTTATTTCAATCTCCAGAGAATATCTTTCCGACATAAATCTACGGGGTACATCTGTACGGATAACAACGGACTTTTCATAATAATCAGGATGAATGAAGTCAAACTCATACTCCTTGTTAAAAGACAAATCAAATTCACTCATGATAGAATCATTCGAGTAATATTCGGATTGAGTGCCCGCTGTCAGGTCTTTTAATAGTATTTTTACATCTGGTAGTAACAGACTTTCACGGCTTTGTACTCTGAAAAATACTTTTAGCCCGGGTGTTTGCCCTTCTATTTTTACAGAGGGAATAGATAAAATTAAAAACAGGAAGACCAGCGTTTTTTTCATTTTATAAACGATTAAAGATTTTTTCTTTTAATTCTCTAAATTCCTCTCTGGTAATGAGTTTCTTTTCATACATCAATTTCACTTTTTCAAGTTTAGCCAGATTAAAATCTATTTCTTGAAGTTCTTTTTTTGCCTGAGGGGAAAGGTTTTTAAAAGCTTCTGATTCATTTTCCGTACCGGGAGTTTGTGCAGGTATATTGGCCAGTTCCTGATTAAGTTTTTCATTTTCTTCTTTCAGAGCCTGCAATTCAGCTTTCAGGTTTTCAATAAGGCGTTGGTATTCAGCCATTCTGGTTTGATATTCTTCAGATCCTAAATCATTATCTTTTGTTTTTTCCAGTTGATTTAACAGTTTGGCGTTCTCAGCTTTCAGATAACTAAGT
>CAYNBC010000058.1:1531-9907 GCA_964395255.1 uncultured Sphingobacteriales bacterium
CTAATTTTATTCTCTATATCTGAAATTTTTTCAGTTGTACTTTTGTTGTCAGCAGGGTCGATTTTATTAATGACTTCTTCAATTTCTGTGTACTCTTCCTCCCACTCCTCTATTTCTTTGTTTCTTTTGCCAAGCAGGATTATCATAACTATCAGCAAAACAAGAAGTATAACTATAATAGCATAAATAATCAGATGGATTGCATCCAGGGGAAGTTTGGTTGAACTTTCAGCTTTTTGAAGACTGGAAATGTAATTTTTCAGGCTATCGGAAAAATTTTTCTGTCTGTCAATAATAAGCATCAATGAGTCGTTATGTGCTTTCCAGCTGGCCCAAAAAGAGTCTGCTTCATGCATAGAAATGGAATCGCTCCAGGTGTTGTCATTGTGCCATGGAGGATTTTGAGCTACCAATAAAGTGCTGAATAAAAGGAAAGGAAATATCCATAGAAGCTTTTTACTCATAATAAAAATTTTGTGGAGCCGGGGAGATTCGAACTCCCGTCCAGTGAAAGCGTCAAATATGCCGTCTACATGCTTAGTTGTCCTTTTGTTTCACATGAGCCAGGCCGGACAACGGGCCAAACTCATGCTAAGCTCCTGAGATTTTCGACCTGTAGGCGGAGCTACTACAGGCTTATCCTGCCATTGCGATCTTTCCGTATGGACAGCCGGCAGGAAGGGCTATCCGGAAAGATTGGCTACACTAATCCTTGATTAGGCAGCCAAAGCATAAGTAGAGTTGCCGTTTATTGGCTTCGCGAAAGTGATTAACGAGCCATTCGCATCGCTCGGCATGCAGGCATACTTAACGTCAATCCTGTCTAGTCCAATCGGCCCCAATAAGTCAAAGAACTCTGTCATTAAAACAAATTTAATGAATTTAATAAAAATTCGTTTATTTTGCTTCTATGAATTCTTTTTTTGGCATTGAAAATTTTATACCAAATCAGCTTCTGGTTATTCGTTATTTTTCATTTTTTTATTTAAAATTGCTTAAAACGATTTAAAAGGATACTATGTTGAAAATAGGGCTTATAAAAGAAGGCAAAATTCCTTCCGATTACAGGGTAGCACTGACCCCCGAACAGGCTTATGCTTTAATGAAAAAATATTCTGAACTGGAAATTATTGTTCAATCTTCAGAAAAAAGAGCTTTTACTGACGATGAATACAGGGAACTGGGAATCAAAGTAACTGATGATGTTTCGGACTGTGATATTTTAATGGGAATTAAGGAAGTTCCTGTTGATATGCTTATTCCCGGTAAAACCTATTTGTTTTTTTCCCATACCATTAAAAAGCAACCCCACAACCGCAAATTGCTTCAGGAAATCCTTAACCGAAATATTCGATTGATTGACTACGAATTACTGGCAGATGAAAACAAGGTGCGTTTGATTGGTTTCGGGCGATTTGCAGGGATTGTTGGCGCACATTATGCCTTGATGATGTGGGGCCTGAAAAAAAATTATTACAATATCAAACCTGCATGGCAGGTGCATGATTATGCCCGTCTCATCGAACAATATCATAGTCTTTACTTCGGAAAACCCAAAATTTTAGTTACGGGAGGTGGCAGGGTCAGTAAAGGTATCGTTGAAATACTTAATAATGCCGGCATTCGTGAAGTGAGTGTGGATTCCTATTTAAATGAAGAGTTCCATGAAGCTGTTTATGTTCAGTGTGATATGGATGCTCTGTATGTCCCCTTAAATGATAAACCTTTTTCTTTTCAGGAATTTTTTGACTATCCCGAAAGATTTGAATGTGTATTCCGCAAGTTTATACCTCAAACTGATATTTTAATAAATGGCATGTACTGGAGCCCCAGGGCACAGCGACTTTTTGAAAAGGAAGAAGCCCGCAAAGAAAACTTCCGTATCCAGATTATTGCCGATGTTACCTGCGACATCAATGGTAGTGTTCCTCTGACTTATTTCCCTACAACTTCCATCAAGCCATTCTATGGAATCGACAGAGACACCCTCGAAGTAACTGTACCTTTTGGCTTTAATACCATTGACATGATGACCATTGACAATTTACCCAATGAATTGCCCAGGGATGCCAGCCATATGTTCGGAGAGGTTCTGTCTACAACCATCATACCTCTATTGATAAATGAACCCGAAAACCCCATATTGAAAAGAGCTACTATTGCAGAAAACGGCCAGCTAACACCGGATTTCAATTTTCTGAAGGATTATGTCTATGAATCATAAAATTCTTGAACATAATACCCGTGAAAGGCTTATCGTCTCATTAGTTGATATGAACTACAGGCTTAAATTACATTTAAATTTACTTGAAGGTTTTTCAGGCTGGTTTCATTTAAGTCCTCTTTCCTGGAATTATCCCGGCACTTTAAAACAATATTCCCTGCTGAACAGGGAAATGGATGAACTAAAAAAGCTTATTCAATCTTATGCTTACACCTGTGAATCTGCTGAATTGAAATTATATCTGAACAAAATACTTCCACAGGTACCTGAATTTAAATCCCTTCTTGAACCTGTCTCCATTTTAAAAACAACCGGTATTTTTCTATCTGCTTTGATTTTTTTTCCCCTCTTTTTTATTCATTGTAAAAAAGCCATAAAAAAAAGAAATCAATTAAGGCAACGCCTTGATGAAGCATACAGGATAACCAGGTCGATTAGCAGGGTTGTTCGAAACCCCGACTGGCTTAGCCTGGTAGGACCAATAGAAAGGTTAAACTGATGGAAATACATATTATTACTTTGTTTCCCGAGATGTTCCGGGGTTTTTTTGAAGAATCCATCATTAAAAGAGCAATCCAGAAAGAACTTGTCAAAATCACACTTTATCAGTTAAGAAACTATGGTATTCCAAGCGGTAATAAAAAACAGGTGGATGATTATCCTTATGGAGGTGGAGCCGGTATGGTCCTGATGCCTGAACCCATTTATCATTGTATTGAGGATATCAAAAAACAAAATCCCGTAGATGAAATTATTTATCTAACGCCTGACGGAGAACTTTTTGAACAGCAAATGGCCAATGAATTAAGTTTAAAAAAGTCTCTTGTAATGATATGTGGCCGATACAAAGGCATTGATCAACGTATACGTGACCATGTTGTAACCCGCGAGATTTCCATTGGTAATTATGTGCTTTCGGGAGGAGAACTTGCAGCTGCTGTGGTTTCAGATGCCATTATCCGGCTGATTCCGGGTGTTATTTCGGATGAAAGCTCTGCGCTTACAGATTCGTTTCAGGCTGGGTTACTTGATGCCCCGCTCTATACACGTCCTGCACAATTTAAAGGATGGAAAGTGCCTGAGGTTTTGCTTTCCGGCAATCATAAGGAAATTGAAAAATGGCGGGATGAACATTCCCTGCTCAAAACAAAACAACGAAGACCTGATTTGTTGAATGATTAATTTTTTTTATGCAAGCCTAAGATATAAAATTCTACAGCTCCCACAAGAGCATAAATAATGCTGTATAATATTACATCGAGTAAAACTCCGGAAAAACGGTAAAACATTTCGGTCATGGAATAATAACTCAAATCCACAGAGGAACCGATGAAAAAACCTGCAACAAAAGCTGTAACCATGGCTTCGGCCAGGGAGCTCACCTTTTTCCAGTGTAACAATAGAAAAACAAAAAAACCATTAAACAGGTTCGATAAAACAAATGCCCAGGTAACCATATCATCCATTTCCCGCATAATAGAGGAATTGTTGGTAGCCTGGAATGCATCAGCCCAGATAACTCCGTAAAAAAGCCAGCCCAATACGATAAACAGAATGGCTCCGGCTATTCCAGCCAATATAATTTTCCAGCTTTTCATTTTCTTTTTTTTTTGAAGATGAACAAAATTATTTATTTAAAGTAATTCAGACTATAAAAATTCCTAAATTCGAATAGTATTTTATTCTTATAATGATGAACCTGTCAGAAAAAGGATGGTTAAAAAAATACCTCAAACAATTCCAGAAAGAAGAGAACCTGAATATCCTCAGAGAAAAAATCAGCACTCCACTATATCAGCTTGAGAAGGATAAATTTTTATATAAAGGATTTCAACCCAGTGGCATTTTATATGGCTTTCCGGTTATGCCGATTATTAGTAACTGGCTGGATTTATCACGGTGGAATGAAAAAAACCGCTTAAAACTTTTGCTTGCAGATGGCTTTTTTATAACACATTTCTCCTCATCTTCCATTAAGGCCGAAACACTCCCTGAGATAAAAGACCTTCAAAAGGATTTTATTGATTCTTTATCCAAATATTATTTGCTTAATTATCCGGAAATTCTTCAAAAAGTATCACATACCTGGTTTGGTAAAAAAAAGAAAGAAGACCAGATTATCGAATCCATTTTTCAAAGCCGGGTTGAGCTTAAAAAATCGATGGATGCCAATTTCTGGATGGGATTTTTTCACAACAGCCTTTTGTTCCTCGACTTGCTTTTTTATTATCATTGGAAAAAAGCCCCCGGTTTGTTTACTTTAGGTAATGCTGAAGAATTAAATATTCAAGCCCGCAAAATTATTTTGCAAATAATCGCTGCTGCCTCTCACGCCAATAAAAAAATTGAAGCGGAAGAAAAAAAACTATTCGATTTCTTTGTACTTTCAGCTGAACTGCCTTCACATATCGAAAAAGAAGTGAAAACATACCTTCAGGAAGGAATTGAACTGAAGGATATTCAACTTGATATTCTTCCTCACTGGCTGTTTAAAAAATACTTATATGAAATGGCTACTTTGACAGTTTGGGCAGACAGAGTGCTGGAAGAAGAAGAAAATGAATTTTTAAAACAATTGGGAGAAACGCTGAAACTGAGCGAACAGGACCAACAGGAAAGTTCACTGGCCGTAGAAGCTTTTGTGCTTGAACACAGTGATAAAATTTACTTTTTACAAAACAAAGAAACTTACCGGATTGTATCTGAGCGGTTTATTAAAAGTATGGCTAAACTGGCATCGTATTATAAAAACAGTATCATTACGGAAGTGCATGAAAGTAAAGAGTTAATGGAATTGTTAAGCCAATCCTATTACCGTGACCTTACAGCCGAAGAAAAGGAAAAGGTACGCCAGCAATTGATAGACATATTGAAAACATTGCCTTTATTTACCCTTGTGGCCTTGCCCGGAAGAACGCTTACCCTGCCTGTGTTGATGAAAATTATTCCCAAAAGTGCCTTACCGAGCGCATTCAGTCAGTTTGAGTAGAATATTGTTATTTATTTTGTATAAAAAACAGAACCCGTGGGACAGGAAACATATGCTAAACGACTGAAACTGACTTTTATACTTTTTATCACTGTATTGTTCATCGGAACTATTGGGTTCAAATTGTTCGAACCCCAATACAGTCTTTTCAATGCGCTGTATATGACCGTAATCACCATTTCCACCATCGGTTTTACAGAAATTGTGGATGCCAGTAACAATATTCCCGTAAGGGTGTTTACTATCTTTATTGCGTTTAGTGGTATCGGTGTTTTAACTTATCTTGTTTCCAATATAGCTTCTTTAATTATTGAAGGCAATATCAGTGAAAATATTAAAAGAAAAAACATGGAAAAAAAAATTCAATCGCTTGAAGCTCATTATATCATCTGTGGTTGCGGAAATGTAGCTCTTAACATTATGAACGAATTGCTAAAAACAAAAAGAGAATTTATTATTGCCTGTAAGAATGAAGAAAGGATAAAAAATTTAATGGAAACCCATTCTCAAATGCTGGCTCTGGTAGGCGACCCTACCGATGATGAATTTTTATTAAAATTGGGTGTAACACGGGCAAAAGGTCTGTTTGTCACTACCGGTGATGATAATATCAACCTGGTGGTTTGTGTTTCGGCCAAGCATTTAAATCCAAATATTATTATTGTTTCAGAATGCAATGAAATCAACAATTTTGAGAAATTGAAAATTGCAGGAGCCGACAGGGTTATATCTCCTACTTTTATCGGAGGCTTACGAATGGCTTCGGAAATGATAAGACCTACAGTTACAACATTTCTGGATGAAATGATGAGAGGCACTTCTGACGAACTCCGCGTTGAAGAAGTAAAGCTATCTTCACGATTTAAAGGCAAAACACTCAAAGACCTTCAACTCGACAGATTCAAAAAAACATTACTGATGTCCATAAAAGTGGATAAAAAATGGATATATCATCCTCAACCGGATTACATATTGCCCGACAATACTACACTTATCGTAATGACAACCCCGGAAGACAGAATGGCGCTCGAAAAAGAGCTGGGTTAGTATGAACGGTGTAATTTTCCGCGCGCAAGAGACGCAAACACTCCCATAAAACAAAATACCGCCAGTAAAAGCAATGTCCATCTCATGGACCTGAGAAATAGCTCAGAATATTGAGGTATAACAGGCCTGTCTTTCATAAAAATATTTAAAATCAACATGGTTATACCCATACTGAACATTTGTCCTGTCAAGCGCATGGTGCTTGTTGTTGCCGATGCCAGACCGTAATATTTTTTCTCAACAGAGCCCATAATGGCATTGGTATTGGGCGAAGAAAAAAGTCCGAACCCTGTTCCAATGACCAGCAATGCAATAATGATATGCAGCATGGAAGTATCGATATGAAAGAAAGAAATATAAAACAGACCCACAGCTGTGAGTAACATGCCTGTACTGGCCAGTAATCGTGGTTCAATCTTATCGGAAAACCTCCCTGCAAAAGGCGAAATTACTGCCATCAATACAGGTTGTGTAATTAATATCATGCCGGCTTCCTTGGGTGTAAGCCCTCTTGAAATCTGTAAATAAATACTCATTAAAAAACCTATGGCAAAAGTAGCACTATAATTGATCAAAGCTGCCAGATTGGAAAGCGCAAACACCCTGTTTTGAAGAAACAATTGAATATTCAGCACAGGGTAAGCAACAGACTTCTCCCGTATAATAAAAACAACCAGAAGTATGAATCCTGCCATTAACCATATATATCCTCTGAATTCAGGCAAAGATGATAAACCCATAATGAGCCCGAGAATGGATAAGGCATAAATAACCGAACCTGCCAGGTCAAAGCGTTCATGAGCTGCATCAATCCACTCTTTTTTAAGTTTCAACTGGATGATAATCACTACCAGGGATGCAAGGATAAAGTTGATGAGAAAAATAACGCGCCATCCCAGATATTCAGTAATTAAGCCCCCAAATACAGGCCCAGATGATAAACCTACGTAAACAGCTGAAATTGTCCAGCCTAATGCCCATCCTCTTTTCCGGGCAGGAAAAACAGAGGTAATCATGGCTACTCCCGTTGAAAAAATCATGGCCCCTCCAATTCCCTGAATTAAACGAAACATAATCAACGAAATACCATTCCATGCCTGCATGCAAAGTAGTGAAGTCAGAGCATAAATGAGCATTCCTCCAAAGTAAATTTTCTTCCTGCCATAAATATCAGCCAGTTTTCCTACAGGAACCAGCACCATCGCAGCTGTTAGCAAATACGATGTGGCAACCCAACCCAGATGAACGGCTTTCATTGAAAATTCCTGGCCAATAACAGGCAATGCAATATTGACCGATGAACCCATAAACGGGGTTAAAAAAGAACCGATAGCTGCAACCAGCAATACATTATTCTGGAGAGACTTTTCCTCTGAATTGCTCTTGTTTTCTGACATATTCCAGACATTTATTCCAGTCCTCCTGGAAAAAATTCGCTACTTCTTCCAGTGAATTTTTATCAATCAATGGTTCAGTCCCCACCCATTTCCCCGGAATGAGCAAAGCCAGATAAAGAACCAGATACCGTGGAATCATCCTGGCCTTATGTTTTATCCATTTCAAAACAGGATGAGATGGCTCCTTGTAGTAAGGTTTGAAAAAATACCTGGCTATTTTTCTCATCACTTTCAATTGCTTTTCATTGTAGGAAGTATGGACAGGTTTGAACGAAAGTTTATCCTTGTCGTAACTACATCCCAGCCAGGCGCAAAATTTATCCGGAAAGGAAGAAGGTTGATGTAACAGCTCATCGTATAAAAACACCAGGGGCGGCCGGGAATATAACTGCTGAACTTTCTCAATTTTCGGGTAAAACAGAGCATCTTCCCTTTTCCATAATCCCCGGTTGTTTTTCCAGTCAAAAAATTCTTCAAAGCTCAGGCTACCTCCGTTCTTAATAAATCTTCGATACTGTGAAGCCATCCATGAATCGTGTCTTCTTAAAAAAATAATGATGGTAGCATCCGGATAATGGCGTGCAAATTTTTCAACTTCACGGTCAAATTGCCTGTCAAATTCTCTTGAGATAAGAATTTTACGGTCTTTGATGTTTTCAAGTATCGAAAATATTTTTTTATACTTCGATTTTTGATATTTTTCTTTTTTGAATTTTTTT
>CAYNBC010000058.1:9917-10253 GCA_964395255.1 uncultured Sphingobacteriales bacterium
ATCTTATGCCTTTTAAAACCGGGAAAAAACTGTATTGAAGCCAGGTTGATGCGACCTTCCCTAATCCCGTGTGAAAATAAATCTCAGCTTGTGACATGGATATGAATATGCTGCAAATTTAAGGCATACTTGCTGAAAAATCAAATTACATATTCTGAGTATCTTTGTCAGACTCAAGAGCCTCAAAATGGAAAATTGTGATACAATAACCGTAGTATGGAACAAGCATGGAGAAGGAAGTTTGATTGGTGCTTTTACCGATAATAAGCTGGTAGAAAAAATTAAAAGAATTGCTGCACTAACTGAACAGACCCATTACATTGGTATATTTACGGT
>CAYNBC010000059.1:0-3449 GCA_964395255.1 uncultured Sphingobacteriales bacterium
GGCGAAAATATATATCTGGGTGCTTTTAGTTATTTAGGAGAAAATGTTACCATAGGAAATAATGTTAAAATATACCCACAGTGTTTTATCGGGGATAATGTTAAAATAGCCGATAACACGGTTATTTACGCGGGTGTAAGGATATACCATAATACCATCATTGGTCGCAATTGTATCATTCATTCGGGAGTGGTGATTGGCAGTGATGGATTTGGACATGCCCTGCAGGAAGATGGTTCCTACAAAAAAATACCTCAGATTGGAAATGTCATTATCAAAGATTGGGTTGAAATTGGTGCCAATACAACCATCGACAGGGCTACCATTGAATCAACATTAATTCAATCCGGAGTTAAGCTGGATAATTTGATTCAAATTGCTCATAATGTAGAAATCGGGGAGAATACCGTCATTGCTGCTCAAACAGGGATCTCCGGTTCTACACGAATCGGTAAAAATTGTGTAATAGCAGGCCAGGTAGGTTTTGTAGGGCATATTGAAATAGCCGATGGTTCCAAATTTGGCGCCAAAAGCGGTATTTCCAAATCTATTAAAAATCCTGATGGTGAATGGTTTGGAGTACCTTTGATGCCTGTAAAAGATACTTTAAAGTTACATGCAATATTGAAAAAAATGCCCCATTTATATAAAGAAATACTTGAAATGCAAAAAGATTTAAAACAATTAAAATCAGGAAAATAACATGGATCGGAAGCAAAGAACATTAATGAAGGCAGTGAGCGTTGAGGGTATAGGATTGCATACCGGTGAACACGTTAAAATGCGTCTAAATCCAGCTCCGGAAAATTTTGGTTATAAATTTCAACGGATAGATTTACCCGATAAGCCCATTATCGAAGCCGATGTGGATTATGTTGTAGCCACTGAAAGAGGTACAACCCTGGCCAAAAATGGTGCCTATGTTTATACCGTAGAACATTTGCTGGCAGCTTTGCTGGGAATGTCAATTGACAATGTATTAATCGAACTGGAAGGTCCTGAAATTCCCATTATGGACGGTTCAGCTATCGAATTTGTAAAAATGATAAAAGAAGCAGGCATCAAAGAACAAAGTGCTGACCGGGAATATTTTGAGGTTACATCCAATATTCATTACATGAGTGAAGATGGACTGACCGAAATGATTGCCATGCCTCTTGATGGCTTCAGGTTAACATGTATGATTGATTTTAAAAACCCCATTATCGGCAGTCAACATGCATCTATTTCACACATCAATGAATTTGAAAAGGAAATTGCCCCCTGCCGTACATTTTGCCTGCTTACCGAAGTCGAAGACCTTTACCATAAAAATTTAATTAAAGGTGGAGATATAAATAATGCCATTGTGGTTATTGATCGCCCGGTACAGGAAGGAGAACTGGCAAGAATCTCCGCTTTATTTAACAAAGACGAAAATTATTTGCAGGAAGGGGAAGAAGGGATTTTGAACAATATCAAACTGAGATATCAAAACGAACCTGCACGGCATAAACTTCTGGATATGATAGGAGACCTGGCATTGGTAGGTATGCCATTAAAAGCTCAGATTATGGCTGCAAGACCCAGCCATGCCGCCAATATTCAGTTTGTGAAAAAAATAAAAAAAGCCATTCAAATCTCCCGTAAAAGTTCGAAAAAACAGGCACCTGTTTATGACCCGGATGCAGTACCCGTTTTTACAACCAAGGAAATTGAAAAACTATTACCCCACAGGCATCCGTTTTTACTGGTTGATAAAATTATAGAACTGGGTGAAAAACATATTATTGGAATTAAAAATGTAACTTTTGATGAATGGTTTTTCAGGGGTCATTTCCCCAATCAACCCGTAATGCCTGGGGTTTTGATGATTGAAGCACTGGCCCAATGCGGTGGAGTTCTTATTTTAAGTGAAGTACCCGACCCTGAAAATTACCAAACACTCTTTTTAAAAATTGATAAAACCAGATTTAAAGGTATTGTCCAGCCTGGAGATACATTGTTACTTAAATGTGAGCTCATTGCACCCATCCGCAGAGGGGTCTGTCAGATGATGGGTAGGGCATATGTTGGTTCCAGACTTGTAGTTGAAGCCGAATTGATGGCTCAAGTTTCGAAAATTCAAAAATAGTGGTATGACACAGCCACTTTCTTTTATACATCCCGATACCAAAATTGCTTCAAGCGTAAAAATTGATCCATTTGTTACTATTCATGCCGATGTTGAAATCGGTGAAGGATGCTGGATAGGTTCCCATGTAACCATCATGGAAGGTGCAAGAATTGGAAAAAATTGCCGGATTTTTCCGGGTTCAGTCATTTCAGCTATACCACAGGATTTAAAATACCAGGGAGAGTATACGCAGGTTATTATTGGAGACAATGTAACCATCCGCGAATATTGTACAGTAAATAGAGGTACTAACGACAGAAAAAAAACTGTAATCGGTGATCACGCTTTATTAATGGCTTATGTGCATGTGGCTCATGATTGCATTATAGGCAAGCATGCCATACTGGCTAATGCAGTAAATGTAGCCGGCCATGTAGTGATAGGTGATTATGCTGTAATTGGAGGCTTAAGCGCTATCCATCAATTTGTAGAGATTGGTCAGCATGTTATGGTTTCGGGAGGTAGCCTTGTTCGTAAGGATATTCCACCTTATACCAAAGCAGCACGCGAACCACTGTCTTTTGTAGGAATAAATTCAATTGGCTTAAGAAGAAGAGGATTTTCATCTGAAAAAATCAATGAAATTCAGGATATTTATAGAATTCTATATGTTAGAGGGTACAACACCTCTCAAGCACTCTCCATCATCGAAGCTGAGTTTAAAGCTACTCCTGAGAGAGATGAAATTTTAAGCTTCATCCGGAAATCTGACAGGGGGATTATGAGAGGATACATGAAAAAATAGATATAATCAACATAAGTGACTCAATAATACAGAGTTGGTGGTGAAATTCTGTCATATTCACAGACATTTTAATGAAGAAATTTCACAAATAAGATAAATTCCCATAAATGGAATAAAGTTTGAAAATAGGAAAAGTGAAATTAAGGGCGTAAATCATAAATTAAAGATAATCAGCTTTTAGTAAAAATGGTATTTAGCATGTTTTTGTAAAAACAAAAAAAATGAGAGCCATGAAAAAGCTGATTGAAAATCTCGGAATGGTTGCCTTCATAACAATGACAATGGTATTTGTCAGCAATTTTGTACAGGCAGCCAATTATTCTACAAAAAAAGACGGAAAATGGAGTAAAAGTCAAACATGGGTTGATTATCCGGGTACAACATTGAATACCTCGGACACGATTTATATAAAACATCATATAACCCTTGACAAGGATATAAACCTGAAGGATGCAGTTATAAAAATTGAAGAGGGAGGAAGTTTAACCGGTTCTAAATCCATTTATTTTTCCAAAAGTGGTTCAAAAATTATTGCCTACGGTAATATTG
>CAYNBC010000059.1:3459-5930 GCA_964395255.1 uncultured Sphingobacteriales bacterium
AATATTGATATTAAGAAAATGGAAATCAAAAAAGGAACAGTTATTTGTTATGGAAGTGTCCAGCTGGATGATAAAATTCAAATTTACAGTAACGCTACAGCTACATTCTGGGATGAGGTTTATGTTAAAAAGGATATGAATATTTATAGTGGAGCCAATGTAACCTTTTACGACAGTGTAAGTGTTGATGATGACCTCGACATTTCCAATGCTACCGTTAATTTCTCAGGCGGTTTGTTTGTGGATGACAATGTTGATATTGGTAATTCAACCGTTTCTTTTCATGGCAATACCTATATGAATAATCGTATCAATGACATTTACGGAGGGTCAACGATTAATATTTACGACAATTTTTATGTAAAAAACAATCTGGAAAATTATTCCAGCACAATTAATAACTATGGCACTTTAACCGTTGGTGAAGATTTTATAAGTTCGGGAAGTTCTGCTGCTTTAAATAATTATGGCACACTGAATATTACAGATGATCTTTCCTTAGGTTCAGGTACTTACACAAACTCCGGTACTATAAATGTAACGGATAAGTTTACTATTTCATCCGGAACCATGACCAGCTCAGGAACAATCAATGCTCAGGGTGATATGACTGTCTCGTGGGGTGCTACTTTGAATAATAGCGGTACCATCAATGCCAGTAGTAACTTTACCAATTATAAAAATTTCTCAAATACAGGTACAGTATCCATTTCCGGTAACTTTACAAACGGTTGGAGCGCTACTTTAACTAACAACGGAGACATGACCGTTAACGGAGATTTTACCAATAACAATGATATTACCGTTGGTTCTGGTGGTAACATGACTGTTTATGGTGAATTTTTAAATAATTGGTCTGCCACATATACCAACAACGGTGTTTCTACATTCTATGATTATGTAACCAACTATTCATCTTTTACCAATAGTGATTCCTTGGTACTTTACACTACATTTGAAAATAAATATAGCAGCAGTTCACTCAGCAATACTGGTGATATTATATTAAATTCTGATACTACTTATTTTGCCCACATTATTGGCGATGGGAATGTTTCTGGAACAGGAGATGCCGTAGTCAAGCTTTATTTACAAGGGAACAAATGGCATTATATTTCATCTCCTATTGATAGTGCTTCTTCCAATCTGTTCTGGGGATGCGCACTCTACTATTATGATGCTGAAAATGATAGCTGGGTAGCTGTAGGACCAAATGAATATCTCGAGCCATTAAAAGGATATGATGTTTATTGTCCATCAGACAGAACCATTGTATTTCGTGGCACTCTGAATGAAGATTCTTATACCAATTCCAACATTACCAATTCAGGAAGTGGTTATCATCTTGTTGGTAATCCTTATATGTCTGCAATAGACTGGGATAAATCCAGTGGGTGGACCAAAACACGCCTGGCTAACTCAATCTATGTGTGGGACCCTGAAACTCAAAATGTAGCTTCCTATGTCAATGGTGTGGGTACAAATGGTGGAACTCGTTACATTGCTCCGATGCAGGGATTTTTTATTAAAAATGATGGAACAGGTACAGGAAAATTAGGAACCAGCCGTTCTATCTGGGCAAGAATCACTTCGTTTAAGTTCAGAAATAATGATAAAAGTGCTTCGGAAAATGTATTGAGATTCAAAGTGAAATCTTTAACCAATGGATATTCGGATGAAACTGTCGTCAGATTTAACAACCATGCAACCGATAAATATGACAATAATTACGATGCTACAAAAATGTTCAGCTTTAACAATCAGGTTCCTCAAATATATACTCGTGTAGATTCTACAGATTTGTCCATCAATTCATTAAAAGAGTTTGACAATCAAAAATCCATCCCTCTGTATGTACAGCCCAAAGTAAACGGCACCAACAGGATTTCGGTAAAACTTGAAAACTTCCCAACCTGTTATTCTGTTTATCTTGAAGATACTAAAAATGGAGTTATTCATGACCTGATGACCAGTCCTTATGAATATCAGGCAAGTGTGGATGACAAAGAAGACAGATTTGTTGTACATTTCATCAATCCGGCTAAAATCAATGATCCTTCTTCTTCCACTGTAACACAAAATAATAATGATTCAACTACCACTACATCCATCGATGAAGGCAAACTTGATAAAGAAATACAGATTGTAAAAACGGGTGCTTCTCAAATCAGAATTACCACTTCGGTTCAAGACCGTTACAAAGTGGAAGTATTCAGCCTGGATGGTAGAAGAATTCAGTCCCATCAATTTAATGGAAAAGAATATATGTTTCCGATTCGAGGTTCGGAAGGTATCTATATCATCAAAGTAACAGGCGGTAAAGCCTCTTCCGTGGAACGAATCTCTATCGGGAACAGTTTTTAATAAACTTTAAAATTGGAAAAAAATGAGAAACTTAAGTATGCTTCTGGTAGGTCTGGCTTCTATATGTGTGATTTTCATTCTCAATGTGGCTATCTATTATCTGATGC
>CAYNBC010000059.1:5940-7300 GCA_964395255.1 uncultured Sphingobacteriales bacterium
CTGGGAATGTAAAGCCAGACCGATGGATTTTCGGAAAACGAACAGTAACAGATATCCGGCAGAAAAAATAATAACCAGTGCTAATACAGAGTTCCTCATACTGCCGGATATCTTTTCTATTAATCCATAGAAAAACATCCCGAGAACAATAGCTATTTTTTCTGTAAATTCAAAAAAACTAAAATAAGCATTAGTATCTTTTATCGAATGTGGTTTTAATTTAGCAAAAGTTGATCGGCTCAGGCTCTGAATACCTCCCATTACAAAACCTACCATTGCAGCAAGTATTAAAAATCCGGTTTCATTTGTGGTGAAGTAAGCGCCCATGCAAATCAAAATCCAGACAATCAGGGAAGTTAGCAATGCATATACATTTCCTTTTTTTTCGGAAAAAATGGCAAAAATATAGGAACCACCAATAGCAATAAATTGAATTAAAAGAATGCTGATAATTAAAATATGAGAACGCACATGCAATTCTTTAGCACCAAAAAGTGAGGCCATATACAACACGGTTTGCACGCCCATACTGTAAATAAAGAAGGCGGATAAAAATTGAAAGGCATAAACTGTTTTCTTTATTTCGCGAAAAGTTTTAAGGAGTTCCCTGTATCCATTGGTTAAAGGCTTTGAAAAAGATTTCCGGGCTTTGAAAGAAGGAAGATGACGAAAAACAGGAATGCTGAATACAAACCACCAGAGTCCTGTTAGGAAGAATGAAATACGGTAAGGAAAATATTGGTCGAAATCTGAATTTTCAGGGAACAACAAAATGATAGCTAAACACACAGAAAGTAAAATCAAGCTACCAGCATATCCATATGAAAATCCTCTTGCACTAATTCTGTCGGATAATTTGTCTGAAACAATCAACGGAAGATAGCTGTTGTAATAAACAAGCGAGCCATTGAATCCTATGTTGGCGATGGCAAACATAATAAGCCCTGATTCCAGTTGCTGTTTATCAAAAAAATATAAAAACATGCAGCCTATAGCACCAGTCCAGGCAAAAAATCGCATAAACGATTTTTTATAACCCGTGTAATCTGCAATTCCTGATAAAAAAGGAGAAGTGATAGAAATGATAAGGACGGATAAGGCAAAAATCCAGGAATAAAGCACGGAATTTTTTACATTCCATCCCCAGAAATCAACAATATCTCCCTGAAAGCCATGTGTAATATTCTCATAAAAAGCAGGAAAAATAGCAGCCGTTATAATGAGAGGAAACACCGAATTGGCCCAATCGTACATGACCCAGGCATGGATTATTTTTTTATCATCTTTTTTAAAGGTCATTTTCCACCATTCATTCCGGCAATTTTAATCAAAAATCAGAACTTGCATGAAAAAAGTTAAG
>CAYNBC010000059.1:7310-10188 GCA_964395255.1 uncultured Sphingobacteriales bacterium
GGAGCTAAGCAAAGAAGTTCTAAAAATCCTGCTTCCGGGTTCTTTTATTTATTCGATTTTAATTTTCTGTTTTTTCAAAAATTAGCCAGTCTGAGAAAGTCAACTTACATTTGTAAGCAAAAAACGAAAAAATGTCGGAACATAAAAAATCAGGTTTTAACACTCGCCTCATTCATGCGGGTGAAGTTGAAGATCAATATGGCAGTGCTGTAACACCTATTTATCAAACTTCAACTTTTAAATTCAAATCGGCACAGCATGGAGCAGATTGTTTTGCAGGTAAAGCAGAGGGTTATATTTATACCCGCATAGGTAATCCCACAATCAAAGCTCTTGAACAAAAGCTGGCAGACCTTGAAGAAGGATACGGAGGTATAGTAACTTCATCGGGAATGGCAGCTGTCAATACGGTATATATGACATTGCTTGAAAAAGGTGCTCATATGGTGAGTACCAGTGCTGTGTATGGTGCCAGCCGTGCCATTATCGAAAGCCATTATAAAAAATTTGGTGTAGAATACGATTATGTAGATACTTCAGACCTGAATCAGATTGAAAAAGCGATAAAGCCTAACACCCGTTTGTTGTATCTGGAAACACCAGCCAATCCTACCATTCAGCTTACAGATATTCAGGCAGCCAGTGAAATAGCCCATAAAAAGGGAATTGTGGTTTGTGTCGACAATACATTTAGCAGTCCCTATTTACAGCAACCCTTAAATTTAGGAGCGGATATTTCTCTACATTCACTCACCAAGTTTATCAATGGGCATGCTGATATTGTAGGTGGTGCACTCATTTGTAAAGACCCTGATTTATATAACAGCCTGAGAAAAACCATGGTGAACATGGGATTTAACATGGACCCGCATCAGGCATATCTTGTGGAAAGAGGTGTAAAAACATTGGCATTAAGAATTGAAAAAGCTCAATTTAACGCCCAGAAAATTGCTGAATTTCTGGAATCACATCCTAAAATTTCATGGGTTAAATACCCGGGACTCAAAAGTTTCAAGCAGTACGATTTAGCCAGAAAACAGATGAAAGGACCTGGTACTATGCTGAGTTTTGGCCTCAAAGGTGGGCTGGAAGCCGGTGTTCAATTGATGAACCATGTTAAATTGTGCTTGCTGGCTGTTTCACTGGGTGGTGTTGAAACATTGATTCAACATCCTGCTTCCATGACTCATGCATCCATGTCTCCGGAGGCCCGCCTGGCTGGTAATATTACCGATGACCTGGTAAGGCTTTCCGTGGGAATTGAAGACGCAGACGATATTATTGCTGACCTTGAACAGGCACTAGAATATTGCTAATTCAATGCCCAATTGATAGATTCCTTACCAATGGCTTTTAAAATTTCATTGGTTCTGGAAAAATGCCTGCATCCGAAAAACCCCTTGCTTGCTGATAGGGGTGAAGGATGTGCTGCTTTCAATACAAAGTGTTTTGTTTCATCAATGACCTGGACTTTGTTTTGTGCATAGCTGCCCCAGAGGAGAAAAACCAGACCTGTATAGGATTGAGATAATGTTTTGATAACATCATCGGTGAAATTTTCCCATCCAAAAATTTTGTGAGAACCGGGTTTTGACTCTTCTACTGTTAATACGGCATTAAGTAAAAATACACCCTGTTTCGCCCAGGAGGTCAGCTCACCATGAGGTGGTTCGGGTATATTCAAATCATTCTGCAATTCTTTGAAAATATTTATCAGACTGGGTGGTTTTTCAATCCCTTTTTTTACTGAAAAACAAAGCCCATGGGCCTGCCCCGGACCATGATACGGGTCCTGTCCCAGAATCACAACTTTTACCTGGTGGGGTTCGGTCAAGCAAAAAGCATTAAATATTTCATCAAAGGGTGGATAAACTTTCTTGCCGGCATCGATTTCACGATTAACTTTTTCAAGGATCTCCATAATTTTACCTTCCATGAACCATGCCGGTAACATAGCTTTCCAGCTAGCGGGTATAGGGGGAATAGTATTTCCATCTTTCATGCTGATGTCTGATTATATTGATAAATATGAAGAAGCATTTCTTTGCATAATTCTTCAGAAGCAGTATTGGGCGATTCTATCCCTTTGGACTGGAGGTCGTACGATTTAATTATGGATAAAATGTGTTCAACATAAGGCCCAAAAACTTTCAGAGCTTTTTGATATTCTTTTTTGAAGTAGGGGTTTATTCCAAGGCTTTTTAGAGTTTGATCATTGAACTGAGAACGAAGAACATATAATTTTGAAAAGTAATTAAACAATGCAGCCACAAGCCATTGAATGGGAATAGCCTGTGGGTTGCCCTGAATATAGCTGATAATACGGCTTAATCTGAAATCATTTTTCTCAACAAGAGCTTTTTGAATTTCAATAATGTTGTATTCCCTGCTAATGCCTGTATAATTTTCTATATCAGTGAGGGTAATGGTTTCACCTCTTTTTTTGTGCAAAAGTACTTTGTCGAGCGCGTTGGCGAGATTAGTGAGATTATTCCCAGTGTTTTCCGCCAGCAATAAAAGTGCATCATGCTCAATCTGGCACCGATGTTCTTGTACATAGTCTTTTATCCAGCCCGGAATTTCATTTTCGTATTTGGGTTTGCTTTCAAAAACAACTCCGTTTTTTAAAAGCGCTTTATACCATTGTGTTCTTTTATCAGGCTTTTTGTATTTATAGGCTAAGACGAGTATACTGTCAGGGTTGGGCTGTTCGAAATATTTTGACAGTTCCTGGATGTTTTTCAATTCCTGAGCTTCTTTTACGATAATCACCGAATGACGGGCAAAAACAGGTAATTTCATAGCATAATTAAGTACGCTCATTGCATCAGTTTCTTTGCCGTACAATACGGTCATGTTAAAATGTTTTTCTTCATCG
>CAYNBC010000060.1:0-9831 GCA_964395255.1 uncultured Sphingobacteriales bacterium
GAATGAATTTATTGCAGAAAATTGAGAAATCTTTTCCTGGATTAATTCACATTGTCATGTTATAGAGCAAATGTAACCGTTTGGGTTCTGATGTTTCGGGGCTTTCAGAGGGTTGTTCCTGAATTTGACGAAAATGTTTTCTGGCTATGGGGGCAAATACACTTCCCGGATATTCGAGCAAAATTTTTTCATAATATTGAGCTGCACTCTTTATATCCTGCAGGTTTTGTTCATAAATCAAAGCTATCCTGTATAATGCATCATCGATAAGGAGGTTGTCGTTGTGATGTGAAAGTAAAGAATGATAATAATAAAGAGCCGTGTCGTATTCTTTTTGACTTTCAAATATTTGTCCTTTCAGAAATATAGCATTGTCGTAGATAGGTTTTGAAGGGAAAAGATGAATTAAAGTGTCGAGTGTAACAAGGGCGGAATCATATTTTCTTTTGGCGTAGAAAAAATCAGCGCGTGCATATAATTTGAGAGGTTTAAGAGTGGTGTCCATTTCCATGTTATCCTGTATAAGTAGGGCTAATTGTAAGGCATCATTGGCAATGAGTTCGGATGTTGAAGCTTTTAAAATGTTCAACTGGTCGGCTGCCCAGTCAAATTGCCCTAGATAAAAATACAGTTTGGCATTTTTGAATTTGGCTTCATGGCCCAGAGGATGGTCTTTAAATTCTTTGATAACTTGCTGATACAACAAAGAGGCTTCCCAGACTTTTCCTTTCAGAATATTGTAATCAGCAAGATTCATTTTCATCCGGGCCCGGGTTTCTTTAGATATACGGGAAACGGTGAGGTAGTTGTTCAATAAATCAATGGCTTCTTGTAATTTGTCCAGGTATAATGCTTTTAGCTCGGCAAGATAAAGTACCACTTTTTCAGAAAGGCTGATATAACGGTAAAAATTGTTTCGCAGGAAATCGGTAAAATCTTTTTCTATTTGTTCAAGTTCTTCCCGGGAAGCGTGAGATTGGGATTTTAATATTTTATATTTAATCTCTATCAGCGAAAATTTGGCAGTATAATAATAAGGATTGTTCATTCCTTTATCCATGACATACTGGTAAATCTGTTCAGCAATATCGTAGGCCTGGTTTTTTACGCAGGTTTCAGCCAGTTGAATGAGCCCACGGCTGTTGTCTTTTATTCTTTTATCAAGAGCCTTCTGATGCCTGAATGCTTCTTCAAAATCGCCATGTTGAATAAGAAGCCAACTGAGGAGGTCAACATAAGCAGGATAGTAATTTTCCTGATGAATAGCATCAATAACATGAGCCTTCACAATACGGTATGCTTCTTCATCGCGCACATAATCCTGTAAAAGATTCTGGACGGAGGGGAGCAAACCGGGATTTAACTTTATTTGCTTCAGGTATTCTTTTATCATTTCTTCATTTTGCCCTGTTTCCTGATAGAGGCGGGCCAGGGTAAGACTGAATTTATTGTCATTTTTAAGCAATTCACGGCCTTTGAGTAATGTTTTGATGGCATATTGGTATTCCTTTCTCCGGTAAAAATCATTGGATAATTGAAGGATTTCATATTCGATGGGTTTGAGGTTTTTTATTTCCCTGCTAAAAATTTTTTCTGCTTTGTTTTCTTCACCGGATATTTTAAACAAGTAGCCCATATCCACACGATAGGAAGCGTTTTTTTTATAGCGTTTGATTAAGTATTTAACAATCTCAAAAGCTTTTTCGATTTGATTTGACTGGATATAACTTGTGAGAAGATAATTATAGAAAAAATCATTGGCAGGTTGAGCTTTCCATAGAGGATAAAACATTTCGGCAGCTTTATCATATTCCCCGTTCTGGAAATATTTAATAGCCAGTTGCTGGTTGGCATTTCCCTGTGAGTAAAGTTGAACATGTATGCAGGAAAAAATCAGCAATAAAAATCCATAGCGTTTCATATGCCTACCCATCATCTAATAAATTCGTAGGGTTTCCATAATAGCCTCCATGCGGTGGATAAAGGGCTTTTTATCCGCACCAGGAGCATAAATAAATCCTTCTGCAACAATAATACGTTTATTTTTATAATCCGGCACAAAATAGTTGATATAGGGGCCACCCATGAAGTCATTTTCCATTTGCCAGAGCCCCCTTAATTCAACTGCATTTACATATTTTAACTTTACAGGTTTAAGAATATAGTAAAAATTTGTTGTATCAATAGACATAAAAGCGTCCTTCTTTTCACTGCCGACTATTTTATCCATGCGGGTTTTTACTTCAAAAAGCATGTCTTTATTGGTTAAAATATTTTTGTTGTAAGGGATGGTGTAAATCATTATGTTGTTGTTGGCTTCTTTGGTTTCGGCACGGAACCATAAAAATTCCTTGATTTGATATTTTTCCAGCAAAGTATCTGAAAATCCTTGATGAGCCTCAATGATTAATTTAAAATAGCGGGGAACATCCATGGCCAGATTGTAGGTGTTTTTCATGTGTTTTAATAACCTACCGGATGGTGGTGTTTTATAAAGAATATGCCTCAATTGTTCCTTCATATTTTCTTTGAAGGCTTCAATAAAAATATCCCTGTTCCTCAAAATTGTATTTGTTAATTCATTTTCGTTTGAAGCATAAAAAACACAAACCACCTGAGGATATGACCACACATTTTGTAATAGAAAAAAACTGTTTTCACCTGATTTTATCTTTTCCTGTTGGCGGCTGTTGAGAAGATCTTTTATCATCAAATAAACCGGGTCGTTTTGATGTTTGACAAGTAAAATAATTTTAGGATTACGTTTAAAGAGAGATTTAAAATTTTCGAGAGGGACATAATTGACATGAAACAAGAATTCACGCTGAGGAATACCCAGCACTTCCTCGCCCAACAAGGTGTCAAGCAAATGTTGAATTGATTTGTTCTCTGAGGAAGCATAACCTACAACAGCTACTTCATATTCTCCACCGGTTGCAGGAGGCAATTCATTGATTTTTGATTCTTCAACTTTTACAGAATTTTTGTTTTCCGAAGACTGGCACGCAACCAATATGAACAGAAAGCTTATGATAAAAAGTTTGAATAGTGGTTTCATGTTTTTGTTCAAATATAGATAAAATCTGTTCCAGTATATTAGCAAATAGTATCCCAGAATAATACAGGAAAAAAATAACAAACTTGAGCTGGAAAAAATCTAATTTTGTGAAAGTTATGTTACCCATTATCAGAAAAGATACCATAGCAGCACCTGCCACACCGCCTGGCAGAAGTGCCATTGCTGTCATCCGTGTTAGTGGCCCTGAAGCTATCGATATTGTAAACAGATTTTTTCAGGGTAAAAATCTCAAGAAAGTAAGTCCGTTTACAGTGCACTTTGGAAAGTTTACCAATGCCGGGGGTAAATGGATTGATGAAGTTCTGGTTACTATTTTCAGAGCACCCAGAAGTTATACCGGTGAAGATGTTGTGGAAATATCCTGCCATGGAAGTATGGTTATTATTGATGATATCATGAAGGTTTTGATAGATGCCGGTGTAAAACCTGCCGAGCCGGGTGAGTTTACACTTCGCGCCTTTGTCAACCAGAAACTTGACCTTTCTCAGGCAGAAGCAGTGGCCGACTTAATTGATTCCGAATCCAGAAAAGCCAGAGACCTTGCTCTCAACCAGCTTCGCGGTGGCTTTTCCAGGAAAATCAAAGAATTGAGAGAAAAAGTCATGGAAATTGCTTCTTTATTTGAACTGGAGCTGGACTTTGGCGAAGAAGATGTTGAATTTGCCTCTAATGAACAGCTTTTGTCTATCCTTGATGAAATAGAATCATATTCTCATAATCTGATGAGTTCATTCATACAGGGTAATGCCCTGAAAAGAGGGGTTTCGGTGGTAATAGCCGGACGACCAAATGCTGGTAAATCTACGCTGCTCAATGCCATGCTTGAGGAAGAAAGAGCTATTATTTCCGACATTCCCGGAACTACCCGTGATTTTATTGAGGACCTCATGCATTATGAAGGAGTTCTTTTCCGTTTTGCGGATACAGCAGGAATTACGCAATCTCAGGATATAATTGAAATGCAGGGTGTAAAAAAGACACATGAAGCCATTGCACGGGCCGATATTTTAATTTATTTGTTTGACCTGACAGGGCTTCAACCTGAAAATGTTCTCACTGACCTTGCTTCCTTAAATACAAAGGCGAAAATTATTGTTTGTGGAAACAAGATGGATATGGCTGATGAGTCTTTAATCATTAGGTTTGAAAATGAATTTAAATCAAAAGGTTATACATTTTTGCCTGTTTCAGCGCGGCATAAAATGCAGATAGAAGATTTGAAAAAACAATTAATCAAGGCTCTTAATCTTGAAACTTTTTCTGGCGAACAAAACATTGTTATCAATCAAAGACATTACCATATCTTTCAATCTGTTTTAAAGGAAATAGAGCAGGTTAAAGAGGGTGTAAAGCAAAATGTCAGCAAAGACCTTACAGCCATTTCTCTTCGCAATATAATTCAGTTGATGGGGGAGATTACCGGGGAAATCACCACTGATGAAATTCTTGGAAATATTTTTAGCCGTTTTTGTATTGGCAAATAAATTTATTCAGAATAAATAATTTCCGAATATTGAGGAAGTAATCCAATAACTCTAAACTCTGTTCGTCTGTTTTTCTGGCGACCTTCCGGGTTATCTCTTCCGTCAGGAAATGTATTTGGAGCAATAGGCTGACTTTCTCCATAGCCTTTAGCTTTCAACCGGTCAGGAGAAATACCTTTTGAAATCAGGTAATTCACAACACTTTCTGCCCTCTTCTGACTTAGCTCCATGTTATACTCTTCTGTACCTTTGGAATCTGTGTGGGAACTTATTTCTACAATTAACTGGGGATTTTCCTGTAGAATTCTTAAAAGTGTTGTATCAATGATAGCTTTAGCGCTGTCTGTAAGATAATATTCATCAAAGGGATAATAAATATTCCGGATGATAATAGGTTTTTTAGGTATTAAGCTTAATTTCAGATTTTTGTGCAGAGTGTCGGTAAGATACCGGCCCAGGGTAGAGATTTTCTTCTCTCTGGAAAAATAACCAGGTTTACTTCCTTTAAGTAAATAAAGATTTTTGTTTTTAATGGTGAAGAAAAATTGTCCTTCTTTATCAGAAGTATCTGTTTTGATTAATGTCCTGTTGCCTTTTTGGTCCAGTTTGTAAAGTTCGACAAAAGTAAAGGGAAGGACTTTGCTTCTGGATTCATCCTGATGTTCATCTTCGTTTATAATATTCTGAATGCTTTGAAGGCTGTCATTACCGAGTACGAAGTAAGTTTTACCGGTTAAATACATGGGGACATAGTCTTTATAATGAAAAACATAAAGGTCTTCACAGCAACCTGCTTTTTGACTATTCTGGCGTGGTCGGTCGGAAGCTATTATACCATCGCTGTATACACCGGGGATCAGGCGGTAATAACGGTCATTATAAGAGCTGTTTAAAGGATAGCCTGCATTTTTTGGTTTTTCCCATTTTTTCATAAAACCTGTAGTATAAAAAATATCATATCCTCCCAGACCGGGCCAGAAGTCAGAGCTGAAAAACAGGGTTCCTTCTTCGAGGTCGTAAAAAGGGCAAATTTCATTGCCCGGAGTATTGATTTTTCCACCGCAGTTTTTGGGTTCGCCATATTTTTTCTCTTTTTCATTCCATAAGGAATACCAGATATCATAACCACCTTTTCCACCGGGCATATCCGATGAAAAATACAAAACAGGGCGAGATTTATAAGGCTCAATAGTACTCCATGGGTCTTTGTAATTGTACCTTTTATCATTAAAAGGGGGCTCCAGAGGATGGGGCGGCTGCCAGTTTCCATCTTTTTTATCTGAAAAGTAAAGTTTACAGGGATTGTTATCCTGACAAACGGTTAAATACATCTTGTTAGAATCAGGAGAAATACTTCCTGCCAGAATATGAGCTCCGGAAAGTTCATCTTCCGGCCAGAATGGAGTTACTTTCCATGTGTTGTTTTTTTTTCGTGCTAAGTACAGATGGTAATGCGGTTCTGATTCTCCTTTCTCTAAAGTAATAACAGAATCGGAAGGGATGGATGAAAACAATAAACTTTGATAATCCAGAAATAGTGGAGATGTTTCGGAGTACATTTTGTTGATTACCGGGGGCAATGGTTTGATGTCAAGGTTTAAAGGGGAATCAATGACATATGGCGCCAGATTACAGGCTTTTAGCAGATTACTGAATTTTTTCCGGTTCTCCTTATAGAATTTCGATTTACGGTATTTCTTTTTAAAGGCTGTAAAGTTAGAAAGTGCAGATTCATAATCGCCCTGATATTGTTTCATCAATGCATAATAAAACCATGCCTGATAGTATTTCCGTGGCGAAGCTTTATAAGCTTCGCTGTACCATTTTCCGGCCAGAGCATACTGGTGAGTTTCACGGTATAATTCCGCTAGCATAAAAGCATATCTGGCGTCTTTTTTTCTGATGACATTAAATAAGCTAAAATAATCTTCAAACGATTCAATAGCCTCAAGCGGCTTATTTTGATGGTAGTATTCCAGTGCTTTTTTTAAAGGCTTTTCTCTGGAATCTTCAATCTGCCCATAGCTGATATTTATACTCGTGCAAATTAAAAAAAGTAGAATGAACCAAACAGAATTATATGATTTTATAAATAACGGCATGGAACTTTAAATCTTTGGCTGACTTTTGAAACGGGTATATAAATGAGTCCTAACTCAATGGCACCCTGAAGGTAATTTACAGGAGCAAGGCTGGAAACGGTCAGGTCGTAGGACAGCCCTATTTGAATATTATTTATTTTAACTCCACCCCGGACAATCACAGCATCCGGATTCCGGTCAAGACCTCCACGGAACAAAACACCATAGTCATACTCCTGAATCGAATTTTTCCCGGGTAAAAAGATCAAACGGTTCAAACCGGCTATCATTTCAGAAGCTTTTTCCTGATATCGGTAATAAATAAGGGGTTGAACAGCTTTATTATTGCGTGTTAATGTGTATTTTCCATAAGCCAGATAGGAAAAGGGTAAGCGGATGTCGTTCCCGATAAATGATTGCCCCATCGTGAAAATGTGAAAAGCAGAAATTCCCAGCTCCATTGTCTGGTTTGACCAGGTGTAAGAACCGGTAAAACCAGCATTTAAATCCAAGTAGTACAGATTTTCTGCTGTAACATTTCCCTGAGTAGGCAGTACAGGATTATAATTACCAGATTTTAAGTCATATTGGTCAGGAAAGGTAATTTTATTTCTGTTGAAGCTTTTTAAGACCACACCCGGCTGGATTCCCACAGCGCATGAAAAATTTTTAGACATGTACAGCAAGGAAGAATTGTAATATAATTTGGATACAGAAAGCTGGATATCCCCTGACTGGTCATAAACCAGCAGGATACCATTTCCCCATTTCCAGTTTGAATAACCGAAAGCCTTATCCAGCGATAAAGAATTGGAAATATAAGGAACATTCAGTGTAAACCATTGAATACGATTATTATCTGTCAGTCGCCAGTTGCCTTCAAAAAAACCGGTTAAAGCAGGATTCATGTTAAGGTTGGAATAAAAAAACTGGGAGTAATGAACATCCTGGGAAAAACAATATCCCGTTTGCAAGAGTATTAGCAGAGCGATGTGTAAACGGAATCTTAAAATAATCAAGATTTTATATATTTGTTATACAAAGATAATGTTCCCGACTTGAAATGCCTATTTATATATTCACAATAAAATGATTGACAAACTAAAGCAGATTGTCCTTCTCTTTTTCTTATTTATATCCGGCTGGGTTATTAATCCCATTTTTTCTCAGGTTACTGCTGATTTTCAGGCTAATAAAACATCAGGATGCAGTCCTATCATTGTTAGCTTTACTGACCAATCCAGGGGTAATATTACATCATGGTTCTGGGATTTTGGCAATGGCAATACATCTAATAAGCAAAATCCAACAGTATCTTACACAACGCCTGGAAAATATACTGTAAAACTTACGGTCTCTGATGGTACAAATTCTCATACCCTGACACGTAATGATTATATCATTGTTTTTAAAAATCCGGTAGCAGATTTTACCACCACTTCCAACCGGTCAGGATGTGAACCATTGCAGATTTCTTTTAAGGACAATTCAGTGCCGGGAGACGCATCCATATCTCAATGGCTGTGGGATTTTGGAAACGGTTTTTCCTCCGGATTGCAAAATCCTGTCTATACCTATCAGAATTCTGGAACTTACCATGTTTCTCTTCAGATTATAGATAAAAATGGATGTATTTCGTCTCTTCAGAAAAAAAATTATATTGATGTATGGCCACTGCCAATCGTTGACTTTACGGCTTCCAGTACAGATGTCTGTAATTTAAAAGATAGCGTTTATTTTTATTCACAGGCTTCAGGGACAGGTAACCTTTCATATTTGTGGGATTTTGGTGACGGAAATAGTTCTTCTCAACAAGATGTGCCTCATTATTATAAAAATGAAGGCGTTTATCATGTCTCTCTCACCGTAACGGATGGTAATGGTTGTACACAAACCCATACAAAAAACAATTATATCACGGTGAGTGAAACGTTTGCTGATTTTGATATCCCCGACACCGGTTGCTTTAACCAATTTATTCATTTTACCAATAAGTCGGTAAATTACAATCAATCGGCCTGGTATTTTGGCGATAATAACAGCACTTCGGTTGATTCTCCCGATTATCGTTATGCCGATTCGGGTTTATTTCAGGTTATGCTGGTGGTAAATAAAAACAATAAATGTTACGATACCGCTATAAAAAACATTTATATTCAAAAAGTGATAGCAGATTTTAATCTTTCACCCGATTCCAGCTGCAAGGTTCCTTTTCAGGTTTCTTTTCAGAATCTGTCATTACATGGTGATTCTTTTTTATGGGATTTTGGTGATACTCATACATCTTCTGCTGTCTATCCCGTGCATACTTACTGGACACCTGGCATTTACGATATATCCCTGACAGCTGTTAGCTCTGCAGGTTGCTCTCATAAACTGACCAAAAACAGCGCTGTAAAGATTATTTTTCCTACCGTCAAAATTTCGGCTGATAAAACAGAAGGATGTGTTCCCCTTTCTGTTAACTTTTCTCAGACTTCATCATCTTTTGACAGTATCGTTCAATGGCGGTGGAAAATAAACGACACAACTATTTTTTCAAAGAATCCGATAACATATACATTTACAAAAGATTCGGTTTATTTGATAACATTAGAGGTAAGCACGAAAAATACTTGTACCCGGACGGATAGTATCACTATAAAAGCAGGTACAAAGCCTTCGTTTGATTTTACTGTTGACCCTGATACAAGTTGTGCTTCTGACACAGTTATTTTCAAAGCCTTTTTAACACAGGGATTTGATAAATCCATAGATTATTACTGGACTTTTGGTGACGGGGGGAGCGGAGAAAAAGATTCTGCCGGACATGTGCATGTGGACACAGGCAGTATGACTGTGACGCTGGTAGGAGATTATAATGGGTGTAAAGATACTTTGAAAAAGACCGACTTCCACTACATCCAACCGCCCGTTTCTGTAATTGTTCCCCAGATTTTATGCTCAAATCCCTATGAAGTCATTTTTAATCATCAGCCTATAGGTGTTCATCGCTGGAAAATTGAATATGGTGATGGTGTTGAAGAATCTTTTTCGGGTTCTGTATTACAGGCAAAACATACCTATCCGGGTGTAGGTACCTTTAATTATCGTACTGTGGCTTTCAATGACTCTACAGGATGTACCTGGGTCAATGAAGGAGCTGTAACCATAAGCATTCCCAATGCTGATTTCAATATAATACCCC
>CAYNBC010000061.1:0-9791 GCA_964395255.1 uncultured Sphingobacteriales bacterium
ACAGGTAAGTGGTCACTGAGTCCACCGTTGTAAAAAGGACCATAATATGTCCTGAATGGTTTTTTACCTGTGTATTTCTTTTCATCGACCAGCATCCAATCCTCACTAAAAACGCCCGTATATGCCGGGCTTACTTTTAAACTTTTTCCTTCAATCATGGCTTTTGAAACGATGATTTGATCAATCATATTCCATTCCTGTCTGTAACGATAACTTCCTTTGCCCTGTTTGTCAAGGTCTGCCACCAGATTGAACAAATAAATGGAGTCGTTAACATAATTTGAAGCTCCCAAAATTTCTGAAATACTTTTATCGGTAGGTTCATCATTAAAGTCCCCAATAATAATGATGTTGGCCGTGGGTTGATTGTGAATAATGGAATCCACTGCATGCTTTAAATAGCTTGCTGCCAGGACTCTTCGCCATTCGCTTTGTTCCTTTCCTCCATACCTGGAAGGCCAGTGATTTACAAATACATGAAGCGTATCCTTCCCCAGCAATCCTTTAGCATAAAGAATCTCCCTGGTTCTCAAATCCGGTTCTTTTTCAGAAACGATTTTTATAAAAGAATAATAAACGGGAACAAAACGCTTTGGATTATAGAGCAAGGCCACATCAATTCCCCTTCTGTCGGGTGATTCCTTATGAATAATGCGATACTTTACTTTTTTTAAAGGGGTTCTCCAGATTAAATCTTCCAGTACTGCATGGTTTTCAATTTCTGCAAGGCCTATCAATGTGGGAGGCTTATTACCTCCTATAGCCATGATAACTTTGGCAATGTCCTGCAGTTTTTTGTAATACCGAAATGATGTCCAGTGTTTATCACTATTGGGCGTAAATTCTTCATCCCTTACATCGGGCTGGTCAATCGTATCAAAAAGATTTTCGGTATTGTAAAATAAAATTCTGTCGTAATCCTTGCCTGTAAATTCGTTTTCTTCAGTAATTGAACCCTTTTTTACAATCTGGCAGGATACTATTGCCATGGAAACAAATACTACCCAAAAAATTGTTCCGGTTTTCATAGTCTGTTTATAATTGTTGCAGCAAAGTTTGACAAATTATTATTACAAAATGGTTTAATTTGCAAAAAAGTGGTTTCATGATTCAATCGATGACAGGATATGGCAAGCACATGACTGAAGCTAACGGTTTTACTGTTCAGGTTGAAATCAAATGTCTGAATAGTAAGTATCTGGATGTCAAGCTGAAATGTCCTCCTCACTATATGGAAAAAGAGCCCCACATTATAAAAATGCTTGAAAAAAATCTTTACAGGGGAAAGGTTGATGTGTTGTTATCCATCAACTACAACCAGACAGGGAAAACAAAAAGAGAAATTAATAAAGAGCTTTTTAAAGAATATTATCAGGAACTGGATGCGCTGGCTTCAGAATTATCCATACCTTTTGATAACCGCATAGAAACAATACTAAGAACATTTCCGGAAATACTTAACTATAACCAGCAGGCTGAACCCATCCCGGATGAAGAATGGCAAACTGTAGTATTTTCCATTCAGGAATGCCTGAATAAAGTAATAGAATTCAGGAAAAAAGAGGGTGAATCATTATTGCCTTTGTTTATTTCTTATCTGGATAATATAAAAAAAACCGTGACATCGATTGAAGAAAGTAAAGACCTCAGGATTAAGAATATCCAGCAAAAACTGAAAGAGAAACTGGCTTCCCTGACAGATATCGAATATGATGAAACACGTCTTGAACAGGAGATGATTTATTACATTGAAAAGCTGGATATTACCGAAGAACTAAGCCGAATCAAAACCCACATAAATTATTTTCATGAAACTTTGAAAGAAAATTACCCCGGTAAAAAGCTTAATTTTATTTCACAGGAACTGGGGCGTGAAATCAATACATTGGGTGCCAAAGCCAATGATTTCCAGATACAGAAAGAAGTTGTAGAAATGAAAGATGAACTGGAAAAAATTAAACAACAACTTTCAAATATACTGTGATGATCAAACTGGTTGCAGTCAGCGGTCCTTCCGGGAGTGGAAAAACAACCCTGGTACATCAATTACTGCAAAACCATGACCGTTTTTCGTTTTCCATTTCTGCTACTACCCGGCCTCAAAGACCTAATGAACAGCATGGAAAAGATTATTATTTCTTTTCTCCTGAAGAATTTAAAAAGAAAATCAAAAAAGGAGAATTTATTGAATACCAGGAAGTTTACCCGGGGATTTTATACGGCACATTAAAATCTGAAATTGAACGAATACATGCCATCGGAAAAATAGCCGTCCTGGATATTGATGTACTGGGCGCCCTAAACATAAAAAAAATATACGGAGAAAAAGCTTTATTGATTTTTATACATCCGGGAAGCATCGAAAATCTAAAGAACAGGCTGATTCATCGGGAAACGGAATCAGAGCAAAGCCTCGAAAAAAGACTTCATCGCGCTACAAAAGAAATGGAAATGGCTTTTCAGTTTGATTACATCATTAAAAACGATAGCTCTCTGGAAAGTGCTTACCAGCAGTTTGAAAAATTAATCCTGAGTAAAACATGAAAACCGGTCTTTTCTTCGGCTCTTTTAATCCTGTTCACAATGGTCATTTGCATATTGCCTCCTTTTGCCTGCAGGAAGGTCTGGACAGAGTCCTTTTTATTGTAAGCCCTCAAAACCCATTGAAAGACCTGAGCGTATTGGCGCCAGAACATCACCGCCTGGAAATGGTAAAACTGGCTATTCAGGACCACCCCCAATTTGAGGTTTCTGATATCGAATTTCACTTACCCAGACCCTCTTACACTTACATTACTCTGGAACATTTATCCAGACAATTACCCAACGATAAATTAATTGTTTTACTGGGATATGATTCATATCTTGATTTACCTGCATGGAAAAATTACAAACAATGGACCCGTCATTATGAAATCTGGGTATATCCCAGAAATGTCAAAGAAGGGAAAGAACCGGACATTCCTCATGTCAGGTTTTTAAACATGCCTTTGCTGGATATTTCATCTACCACAATCCGGAAATTAATTGCCTCTGGAAAAGATTTTAAAAAGTTTGTCCCCGAAAAGGTAGCTGAATACATTATCAAACAAAAGTTGTATGGCTGATCATCCGGTATGCTTATGAAATATGAATTAATGAAATGGGGTTCAATGAATTTTAGACTTATTATTTTACCAATAGGTATATTTTTTATTAAAAAATACTACACTTTTTTCTGAATGCGTTTAGTAAATACATTTCAAAACGCATGGGAACAGGTACGAAAACATGGTTTGATGATAATCAAGAAGAAAAATTTAATAACTGCGGAAAAGAAATTATTCTCTGGATAAAAAAATGTTTATCCATTAATCAGAGCTTCATTCCTGTCCTTTTCTTAGTCTTACTTTTGATTTTTGCTTTTACACGTGGATTTAGCCAGAACTGTTCAGGTTTAAATCTGTCATTTAATAATAATCTTTTGCAAAACGGTTGTACTAGCCAGGATACACTGATAATTTCAAACACAAGTACAGGTTCTCAATCCAGTAGCGCTCAGTATTTCTGGCTTATCAACAACACAATTTTTGATACTACCACAGGCCTTCAATCTCCGGACAGTGTATTTCTTACGCCCGGACAGTATACGCTTTCAATGATAGGTGTTACTCCGGGTAATTGCCGGGATACTATTAGCCAGAATATCTCCGTCACACTCAAACCCTCAGCTGGATTTTATCAACCCATTGACACTGTATGTACATCCAATTCAGTGAAGTTTTTCGGCAATACAACGGATACCTTTCCCGGTGTGACTTATAACTGGGATTTTGGGGACGGTACCACCCTCAGCAATTATTATGATTCGGCATCTCATATTTACAGTAGTCCGGGTAATTATACAATCAAGCTCATAGTTATAAATCAGCCCGGCTGTTCCGACAGCTTTGTTTCCACACTAAGAGTAATCCATGGAGGTCAGCCCCTACAATTTTACGATGTTAATGGAACGCCACATAATTCAATTACATGGACACGATGTATCAATCTTATAACTTCACCAGATTCATTTTCTCAGGTTTTTGCTTCTCCAGATACACTAATAAACTATTGGGTGGATTACGGAGACGGGACCACTCAGCAGGGCGATACTGTAATGCCCTATATGTCAGGTTTTTTGCAACATACCTACACAAAAACGGGGATATTTAATTTAATAGTCAGGGCACGCGACAGGTTCCAATGTGACCGTACATTTTACGGAAAGGTAATTAATCTTAGAGTTCCAACAGTAGGTCTGGGTGGCCCCAAAAATGGTATTCAAAGTGGTTGTATACCCATGATAACCAGTTTTTTCAATGCGTCTACCAATGTTTCACCCAATACCACTTTTCTGTGGGATTTTGGTGACGGAACCACTGCTACATTTGATGCTTCCAATGCTGGAGACAGTGTTTATCATACATACAATGTATCTGTTTGCAATATGTATGTTACTTTGACTGCATCCAATCAGTGTGGAAATACACAATCTACATGGGGACCCATCAATGCATATACGATAGACCAGGCAAATATATCGGGCACTGTCGATCTTTGTTACCCGGACACAGCAACTACACTGCAAATTTCCTCAACTTTTAATTGCTATTCAGGAGTACGCTATTATTACTGGGATTTTGGAGACGGGACAAACTCCGGCTGGAGTACTTTTCCTTTGCCTCAGACCCACCGTTTTCCGGATACAGGAACCTACCGGGTTGTTTTAATAGATAGCAATATTTGTGGGGTAGATTCAGCAACAACCCAGGTCAATATTTATTATCCTCCTACAGCAGATTTCAGTTTTGATACGGTTTGTTATGGCGATAGCACAACATTTGTTAATCTTTCATTTGCGGGTCATCCCGGGGATTACATTACAAGTTATACATGGAATTTTGGTGACGGGTCGACATCAACGGAAGCAAACCCAAAACATAAGTTTCCTTCCTATGGAAATTATACCGTTACCTTAACAGTTCAATCCAGTAGCAATTGTTACGATGTAATTTCCAGAACCGTCTATGTCAAAGAATCACCTGTTGTTTCTATGTCCTCTATTTCCGGACCTTATATATGTGACTCTTCAAAGGTAACTTTTCAATCCAGTTTTCAAATTAACTCCTCATCAATCGACACATTTTACTGGGATTTCGGAGATATGACCTACAGCTCACAGAACAATCCTACACATATTTATTCCGGCAATGGTACTTATTCGGTAAAACTTTATGCTCACGCACTCAACGGCTGTTATGCCTACGATAGTGAATATATTTATGTCTATTCCTCCCCTATTGCTGATTTTTCTTCCGATTCCATTTGTTTTGGGTCATATACGAAATTTAGAGACAAATCAACTACGATTAACGGAGAAAACATTGTTTCCAGAAAATGGGATTTTAATTCAGACGGAATTACAGATAAAACATCTAAAAATCCTAAATATTATTTCCCTTCATACGGGACATATTCCATTCGCTTAATTGTTGAAACAGAATACGGATGCAAGGATACAGTTATAAAAACCAGCAATGTATATCAAAATCCCATTGTTCAGTTTTCTGCTTCAATAAATTCATTATGTACCTATGATAGCGTACTTTTCAAAAACACCAGTGTTGCAGCCGATAGTTTTGTATGGAATTTTAAAGACGGCACATCTTTGTACAAAACAAATAGCCCTGATTCCTTTTACCATCGCTTTGATAATGGGGGTAATTATTATGTTTCCCTGACAGCCATAAACTATCATGGTTGCCGGTCGACCGACTCGCAGATTGTCACTGTAAAAGCACCTCCTCAGAGCCAATTTGTAACAAATTATTCGAGTGGATGTGAACCGTTGACAATTCAGTTTGTTAATTCCACTTCACAGGCAGATGCATATTACTGGGATTTTGGCAATGGAACGATTTCCCACTCCCATGACACTACCATTACATATACATTAAACAGCACTGCTGATACATCTTTTCAAGTAATACTGGTAAGCGAAAAACAGGGTTGTTACGACACAATGACAAAATGGATAACTGTATACCATAAACCTGTTGCTTCATTTGACCTGTTGCCGGACTCCGGTTGCTCGCCACTACGGGTTAACATTCATAACCTTTCACAGGGTGCTGATAGTTTTTACTGGTCCTGTACTTCAGGAGATACTTCAACATCAACACAGCCGGAATTTGTATTTGGAAATTATTTGTTTCAGGATATTACTTACCAGATGACACTTTATGCAAGCACTCAACATGGATGCTCCGATACCGCTTCTTTTCCCATAAAAGTAAAACCTTCGCCTTTTGCTTTGTTCGCCAGCGATAAAATTCAGGGTTGCCATCCTTTAACGGTTCAGTTCACCAATTATTCCATTATTGCCGATTCTTTCCTGTGGGATTTCGGTGATGGAACCCTAAGTTTTGATAAAAATCCCGAACATATTTTCCAGGGAGTATTACAGGATACCTCATATTATGTTCAACTTATCACGCTCAATCAAAACGGATGCAGTGATACATTCGGAAAAAATATTCTGGTTTATAAAAAAGTTATCGCTTACTTCAACAACCATGATACAGCATGCCTGCCCCTGACCATTCAGTTTCAGGATTCTTCGACCAATGCAGATTACTGGAAATGGTATTTTGGTGACGGAAATTCTTCTACTCTTAAAAATCCTTTACACACATATTCAACTGCCGGAACTTATGATGTAAACCTTGTTGTTTCAACTTCTTCTGGTTGTTTCGATACATTTACTATGGCTGGTGCAGTGAAGGCAAATCAGAACCCGAGCGCAGCATTTACAGTAAATACTTTAAGTGGTTGTGAACCATTGAATGTAAAATTTCTTAATACCTCTATCCATGCCGACACCTTTTCCTGGGAATTCGGAGATGGACAATTTTCCTGCAATTCATCACCCTCTCATGATTATTACACCCCCAATCAGGATACCATTTATACTGTAAAACTGGTGGCAAAGACGCTTGAAGGATGCACCGACTCAACAATAAAGAATATAACTGTTTATAAAGGTGCCAAAGCCCGGTTTTATGTTTCCGATTCGGGGTGCATGCCTCTGACAGTATATTTCAGAGACAGTTCCGAATATGTCAGTTCATGGTACTGGGATTTTGGGAACGGCAGTTCATCCCTGCTTCAAAACCCGGTATACACTTATACATCAGCCGGGAATTATACAGTCAGACTCATTGCTGCCAATAATCATTGCAGTGATACATTCCGGATAGACAGTGCTGTGAAAGTATTTCAGATGCCGGATGCCAACTTCAGCCTGCTGAAAACAAGTGGTTGCGAACCCTTGAAAATTCAATTCAGCAACCTTTCCCTGTATGCCGATAATTATTTCTGGGATTTTGGTGATCAGATTACAGATAGCTTATCCTATTCCCCTCTTCATACTTACTATGCAGGCAACGGAGATACTGTCTATAACTGCAAACTGAGAGTAGTCACAACACATGGTTGTACGGATTCTTTGTCCCGAAATATCACGGTGTACAAAAGTACAGAAGCCCGCTTCCATATCTCGGAAAAAGGTTGTTCTCCTTTGAAAGTCAAATTCCAGGACAGTTCTTCCAATGCACTATTTTACCTCTGGGATTTTGGCAATGGCTCTCAATCCATTTCTAAAAATCCGGAATATACCTATTATACGCCCGGAAATTATACGATTACCTTAATCACCAGTAATTACCACTGCTCCGACACCTTAACATTACAGAATGCCGTTCAGGTATATCCTGTACCTCAATCATTATTTGCCACAGACAAAACAGCTGGTTGTGAACCCCTAAAAGTTTCCTTTTATAATCAATCGTCTGGCTACGATAGTATTTACTGGGATTTCGGTGACGGACATAGAGCACAACATGATACCATTTCCCATATATTTACAACGCCCGTTATTGACACTGTTATTCAGGTTACACTATTTACTTTTAATCAACAGGGTTGTTCCGATTCATTGAGCAGAAATATTACAGTGTATAAAGGTGTAAAAGCCTATTTTAATACTATTGATTCAGGATGTGTGCCACTGCATGTTAAATTTTACGATAGTTCTTCGTTTGCCCATTTCTGGTTATGGGATTTTGGGGATGGAAATACTTCAACTTTCAGAAATCCGGATTATTATTACTACAATCCCGGAGAATACAATGTGACTCTTATTGCTTCCAATTATCATTGCGCGGATACATTTTCCTTACATAAAAACATCAAAACATTTGAAAACCCTATTGCTTTGTTTTCTGTGGACAAAATAAAAGGTTGTGAACCTCTGGATGTTGAATTTACCAGTCAGTCCTATAAAGCTGATTATCTTAAATGGAATTTTGGCAATAGTATTGTCAACAATGTTTCAGATTTAACTCATACTTTCGTTTCCCAATATAAAGACACTACTTTTACGGTACAGTTAATAGCCTCAACATCTCATGGTTGTAGCGATACTTTTGAAAGAAACATCATTATCTTCGGGCGGGTGGATGCCCGTTTTCAGAACTACGATTCAGGATGTGTACCTTTGAAAACCTCTTTTCAGGACTCATCTTCAAATGCATTGTTCTGGTTCTGGGATTTTGGTGATGGGGCGGCCTCAGTACTGAAAAATCCCGAACACACATATTATAAACCAGGTACATATACAGTCAAATTGATTGCATCCAACAATTATTGCTCGGATACCGTAGTATTAAAAAACAGCATAAACGCATGGGAAGTTCCTGTTTCTAATTTCATTACCAATAAAGATACAGTCATATTTCCCCATACTACTTTTGATTTCATAAGTCTGAGTAAACCATCATTGAGTCATACATGGTTATTTGGGGACGGCAGCAGTGGCAGCGGCACAAAAACCAGCCATAGTTATCCGGACACGGGCAATTATTATCCGGCACTTATTGTTTCGACAGAACATTGCTCTGATACATCCTACAGAAAAATACGGGTTGTACCTCCCCTGCCCATACCCGACTTCAGTTTCTGGCCTAATGACGGCTGTATTCCTCTGACAGTGCATTTTACAGACAGTTCGAAATATGCCGGCAGCTGGATTTGGTCTTTCGGAGACGGAACAACTTCAAACAAAAAAAATCCGATTTATACCTATAAAGTTCCCGGGACATATGATGTAACACTTATTGTATCCAACAATATCGGAACAACACAGATTATTAAGAAAAGTGTTATTGTAGCTTATCCTCAACCTGCTGCATGGTTTGATGTTACCCCTCAAATCGCCTATTTACCCAATGCTAATGTAAAACTCATCAACAGAACCCAGGGAGCTGTCAGTTATCAATGGTTTATTGATAATGCTTTTATCTCTTCCGAGTCTGATCCGGTATTAACCTACAACTATCCCGGCACTCACGATGTTACTTTGATTGCTGTAAGTGACAAAGGTTGTAAAGATACTATTACGCGTTTAAACATCATTCGCATTGATTCCCATGGACTTATTACCGTCCCCAATGCATTTACACCGGGCAACAAAGACAATTTGAATGATGTTTTCAAACCCCTGGGATATGGCTTCGATAAAAACAACTATCACTTTATGGTATTTAACCGCTGGGGAGAAATGATTTTTGAAACAACAGACCCTGAAGTCGGGTGGGATGGTACTTTTAGAGGTGAACTATGTGAAAGTGAAATCTACTACTGGATTGTAACGGTCAAATTGTTTTCAGAAGGGCTCAAAACATTTGATGGTAAAGTACATCTGGTAAGAT
>CAYNBC010000062.1:0-8496 GCA_964395255.1 uncultured Sphingobacteriales bacterium
AGGAACTGCCAATATTCTCAAGGCATGTAAAAAAAATAAAGTAAAGCGTCTGATTTATATAAGTTCAATTCATGTTTTCGACTCTTTCCCTGAAAATCAACCACTGGATGAAAACCGGCCTTATGCAAAACCCCAATGCAGTTATGATGCTTCGAAAATTGAAGCTGAAAAAATGGTACTTTCAGACACTTCGGAGGTAGAAAAAATTGTTTTAAATCCCACCGCCATGATAGGACCTTATGACTACAAACCCTCCTTGATGGGAAAAACATTGATATATCTTTACAGAAACAAATTGCCTGCTTTGATAAAAGGAATTTATAACTGGGCAGATGTAAGAGATGTAGCTGATGCTGTTGTATCTTCGATGGAAAAAGGTAAAAATGGAGAAAGATACCTGCTCGGTGGCTTTCCCCTTTCAATAGCTGAAATTTCCCGTACTATTTCTGAAAAATACGGCACAAAAAATCCTGCCTTGCTATTGCCGGTGCCAGTTGTAAAGGCGGCACTGCCATTTTACCGACTCTGGTGTTTATTCAAAGGTGAAACTCCTCTTTACACAGCTGTGTCCTTAAAAACACTGGCGCATGGTTTTAGAGAAGTAAATTCGGAAAAAGCCCGGAAATTCCTTGATTATCATCCCCGCCATCCTTCATTGGCAATTATTGATGCAATAGAATGGTTTAAACAAAATAAAATGATATGAATGATTGGCTATTTAACAGATTAGTCTGGGGCTGGATTATTCTTGCAATTGTTATTTTTCCCATATTATTTAAGGTTACTCCACCTTATGGTCGCCATTTGAAACAAGGTTGGGGTCCAATGATTCCCAACCGTCTGGGATGGATAGTCATGGAAAGTATATCTTTTTTGCTCATGGGATGGTTTTTTATAACTAATGTTAAATCTTTTTCACCGGTATTTATTTTCTTTTCATTATGGCTTCTTCATTATCTGAACCGTTCATTTATTTTTTCTGCAAGAATCAAAACCAGGGGCAAGAAAATGCCTCTTGTAATCATGTTACTTGCCATTGTGTTTAACTTCGTCAATGCCTATATCAATGGCTATTATTTATCTCATCATCAGGAACTTTATCCTGCTTCATGGTTTTCTGATGGTCGTTTTATAGTGGGTTTCATTTTGTTTGCAACAGGCATGTATATTAACATCAGTAGCGACAACCATTTAATTGACCTTAGGAAGAATCATGAAGAATATAAAATTCCATACGGTGGCATATTCCGCTATGTTTCATGTCCGAACCATTTTGGAGAAATGCTGGAATGGACGGGATTTGCCATAATGACCTGGAGTCTGCCGGGTCTGGCATTTGCACTCTGGACCATTATTAACCTTTTGCCCCGTTCGCTGGCTCACCATCGTTGGTATAAACAACATTTTCACGATTATCCTGGGAATCGTAAAGCGGTAATTCCTTATTTACTTTAATTTTTCAAAGCTCATTTAAATTCGTAAAAAAAATTAAGATGAAAAATTGGTTAATTGTTATTGTTTCCTTGCTTATTATGGCTTCTTGCGATACGCTGATGAATATGGGTACCAAAAGTCTGGATGAAATTTTACAATCTGCTACATCTGAACAACTTACACAGCAAGATATCATCAATGGCCTGAAAGAAGCTTTAAATGTAGGTACGCAAAATGCCGTTCAAAAACTTAGTTTGCAGGACGGTTTTTACAAAGACCCGAAAGTAAGAATTCCCTTTCCGGAAGAAGTTAACTATGTGGCCGAGAAATTACGCTCAATGGGTATGGGTAAATTGGTTGATGATTTTGAAATGCAAATGAATCGTGGAGCTGAAAACGCAGTTAAAAAAGCCGTACCTATTTTTACCAGAGCCATTACAGAAATGAGTATTTCCGATGCCAAAAATATCCTCCATGGTGCCGATAATGCAGCTACAGAGTATTTTAAATCCAAAACTTCTGAAAGTTTGTTCCGTGCTTTCAAACCCGAGGTCCAGAAAACCCTCGAAAAACTCAATGTAACAAAATACTGGACTGATGTAACAACGGCTTATAACAAAATACCATTTACCCAGAAAGTCAACACCGACCTTGCAGCTTATGTAACCCAAAAAACCATGGATGGCTTATTTGTCAAACTGGCTGAGGAAGAGAAAAAAATCAGGCATGACCCTGTAGCACGGGTTACAGAACTTCTGAAAAAAGTATTTGGTTCTCTGGATAATTAGTTTTTAACCGTTTTAAAACAAACTTATGGCGAGCAAGCAAACACCAGCCTTTTATGTACTTTCTTTTACCTCCATGTGGGAACGGTTTAGTTATTACGGAATGCGTGCATTCCTCATTCTCTACATGGTGAATGATATTTCCAATCCAGAAACCGGTCATCTGGGTGGGATGAATTTCAGCGATGGTTTTGCAGGTGCTGTGTATGGCATCTTTAATGGAATGTGTTACCTCTTACCTCTGCTGGGCGGTTGGCTTTCCGACAAACTCCTTGGCGAAAGGAGATCAATCCTGCTGGGAGGTTTGCTTATCATGTTCGGCCATTTTACGCTTGCTCTTGATGCCGGTGCTTTTCCATTTTTTACCGGGCTTACCTTGCTTGCTGTTGGCAATGGCTTTTTTAAACCCACAACAGTTACTTTGATTGGCGACCTCTATGAGCAGGGAGACAAAAGACGGGACAGTGCTTTTACCATTTACTATATGATATTCAACGGAGGAGCCATCATGGCCCCTCTAATTTGCGGATATTTCGGCCCTGAATACGGATATCGATATGGCTTTATGGCCGCAGGTTTTGGTATGATGCTGGGACTTATTATTTATCTCATTCTGGGGAATAAATACCTCGGTAATATGGGAAAAGTGGCGAAATCAAAATTAAATCATGGATCCCACGATAACAATCAAACAGAAATTAAATCTAAACAGCCTTTGACAAAAGAAGAAATAGACCGTATCCGGGTTATCATTATACTCCTGTTTCTTACGACATTTTTCTGGGCCAGTTTCGAACAGGCCGGAAGCACTATGAATTTATTTACAGAGCGGTATATCAACCGTATGATTTTAGGATGGGAAATTCCCACACCCTGGCTTCAATCAGTAAATCCCATTTTTGTTCTGGCCCTCTCCCCTGTTTTTTCGTGGTTCTGGCTTTTCCTGAACAAAAGAGGAAAAAATCCTTCAACACCGGTAAAAATGGCCATAGGAATGATTATTCTCGGTACTGCATTTCTATTTATGGTGGGAGCTGTTGCTCAGCGCGGTGGTGATATTGAAGATGAATCCGTGAAAGCTAGCATAATGTGGTTATTATTGTTTTACCTTTTCAGCACGGTTGGTGAATTATTTGTTTCACCCATTGGTTTAAGCATGGTTACCAAACTGGCTCCTGCCCGTATGGCTTCCTTTTTTATGGGAGTCTGGTTTTTGAGCTTTTTCCTGGCTCATCTACTGAGCGGGCTTGCCGTAGGTTTATTCAGCAGCCTTGGAGGGCATACTTTATTCCTTTCGGTATTTGCCATTATGTTTGTCCTGGGTGTAATAATTTTCTTGCTTTCTAAAAAATTGGTATACTGGATGCATGGCAGAGACTAATAACCAGCTGCGCAGAAATGAAAAATCCCTTTTGTCTGGATTAAAAAAACTAAATTTTTAAAAATTTATATAGACGCCAGTTTTGTTGCGATGTATTTTTGATTTTCAAAAGGTAGTAGCCCTGATTCAGTTTCGAAATATCGAGACCTTCACTATTTCCTCTGGTAACACCTTTCATGACAGTTTTTCCCGATATATCCGAAATGAGCCATTCCATCTCCGTGTCATTTTCAGTAAAATACAAAGTATTATGGCATGGATTAGGGTACATTCTGATTTCAGCAGCTTTTTCTTCATTTATATTATCAGGATAATCAAAATATAGTTTGTCCAGATATAGGACACTTCCTACAAGAGGCGAATCCGGATTTGAAGAAAGGATATTGATGTTCAAGGAGTCAGGTTCAGCACCGGGTTGAAAATTCAAGGGTAACTCCAATAATGTCCATTCGGGTGTTGAATCAGCAAAGTAGGCCGTAGCGCCCCCTATTGTATGTTTTTCTCCGTTCGTGCTGTCTCGATAGAAAAATTCAACGGCAATAAACCACTTGTCCCCTGGAGCAGGTAAATATTTATAATAAAGAGAAAGCTTGTCAGGTTTTTTGTTAAATGCAATTCCACCAAAATTTTTCACTTCCTGGGTAGTCATATCAAATGTAAAATCTCCAAGGGTTAAATAACCCGGAATAGTAATGCTGCCAGCCATGGCTGATTTTGTAGTTAATTTAACACTATAATTACCTTCGTAAGGGTTTTGTGCTTCTTTTTCCACACAAAATATTCCGAGCGCAAAAGTTAGCTTGTTGGAAGTATTCCAGCTTTCAGGTTGTTCGTAAACGACAAAATTGGTCCAGTTTTCAAAACCACTGTTAGGGATTCCCTGCCCCTTCAGCATGTTTATGCTTATTACCAGTGCCATTAAAAAAAGCGTTAAATTTTTCATAAGGTTAATTTTATTTTTAAGCAAATTACAAAAAAGATAATAATAAAGCCTGCCAGGAATGACAGGCTTACGATCCTTGAACCACCTTAAAGTGAAAAACAGGTTGGGGAAACCTGATTAAAAACAAACTTTAAAGTTATTGATTAGACGGTAGATACCTTATTTGGTTGCTTATTTTATAAAATTTATTGTTTTCGATTAATATTTATAAGCAGGAATACCTGTAATTTCATGGCCTGTGATTAATAGATGAATGTCGTGTGTTCCTTCGTAGGTGATAACCGATTCCAGATTCATCATATGTCTCATCATGGGAAAGTCATTAGTTATGCCCATAGCCCCCAGTATCTGACGTGTTTCCCGCGCAATATTTAAAGCCATGGCAACATTGTTCCGTTTGGCCATGGATACCATGGCTGGAGTCGCTTTGCCTTCGTTACGCAAAACAGCCAGACGCCATGCCAGAAGTTGTGCTTTGGTAATTTCTGTCAGTGCTTCAGCGAGTTTTTTCTGCTGTAACTGAAAGGAAGCTATTGGCCGGTTGAACTGTTTTCTTTCCAGCGCATATTTTAAAGCCACATCATAGCATTCCATGGCAGCTCCGATAGCTCCCCATGCAATACCAAAGCGTGCAGAGTTCAGACACGACAAAGGTCCTTTTAACCCTTTTACACCGGGTAATAAATTTTCTTTAGGTACTTTGACATCTTCAAATACAAGTTCACCGGTAACAGAAGCTCTCAGCGACCATTTTCCATGGGTTTCGGGTGCTGTAAATCCTTCCATACCCTTTTCCACAATAAGACCGCGTATAACACCCTGCTCATCTTTGGCCCAAACCACTGCAATGTCTGCTATTGAACTGTTGGTTATCCACATTTTTGAGCCGTTGAGGAGGTAATAATCCCCCTCATCAGTAAAATGAGTTTTCATGCTTCCGGGGTCAGAACCATGGTCGGGTTCCGTCAGGCCAAAACATCCTACAATTTCACCACTTGCCAGACGGGGCAGGTATTTCTTTTTTTGCTCTTCAGAACCGTATTCGTAAATAGGAAACATAACAAGGGAGGTTTGAACGGAAGCCATGCTGCGTATACCGGAGTCGCCTCTTTCCAGTTCCTGCATAATTATTCCATAGGTAATATAATCCATTCCTGCTCCACCGTATTCTTCAGGTATGAAAGGACCAAACATGCCCAGCTCTCCCATTTCAGGAATTAAATGTTTGGGAAATTGTGCCTTTTCATAATATTCTTCTATGATAGGTTTTACCTGACGGTTTACCCATTCCCTTACCGAATCGCGGATTAACTTATGTTCCTCCGAAAATAATTCATCCACCAGATAATGATCAGGTGGTGTGTATTGATATCCTTTACTCATATTTTAAACTTTTTAAAATGCTTTTAAACATATTTCCAAAGATGAGAGAAATATTTTAAAATTCATAGAATTTTTTGCTTTAACCGAAAAGCAATATTCTAAAACAAATTGTTCCTTCCGCTTTGTAAATGTTCATCTCTGGTTTTGATGTTAAATTGGGTCGAGTCCAGGACATTTTGACTCAAAACTTTTCCTGAAATAATTTTATAATCAGAATGAGCTCTATAAAGAAAAATGATAATTTTGGACACAATGTAAAAATTTGTTTAAACCTTACAGGATAAAGATTATTGAATGGGTAAAAAAGCACTGACAGATTGTTCACTTTTAATTACAGAATCATTGGTAAGAGCCGGTGCAGAAGTTTTTATTGGTTATCCAATTACCCCGGCAAATTTGATTTATAAATATTCTACGCGGAAGTTCCCTTTTTTCATGGCCGCCCCCGATGAAATTACTACACTTCAATGGATGAGTGGTTTTGCGGCTGCCGGCAGATTACCGGTTACAGCTACTTCTTTTCCGGGATTTGCTCTCATGGTTGAATCCATCAATATGGCCTATATGATGGAACTCCCCATGCTTATTATTTTAATACAGCGCCTGGGCCCCTCCACAGGAACTGCTACTGCTGGTGCTCAGGGTGACTTATTACTTCTGCAAGGTCTCATTTCTGGCGGAATGTCAATTCCTGTTTTTAGCATTTCAGGGATAAAAGACGCCTGGACAATACCCCCAATGGCTCTGGAAGCTGCTGTAAATCTCAGAACACCTGTTATTCTTCTTACTTCCAAGGAGGAAGTTATGACCAGTATTACGCTCGACATCGAAACTTTACCTCCCGTCCATAAAATCGAAAGAAAGTTTTATTCAGCAAAAGAAAAATACAGACCTTATGCTCCTGTAGCGAATGAAGTCCCTGATTTTCTCCCTGTTGGAACTTCGGAACACCAGGTTCGCTTTACAGCCTCTACTCACAACAGCGATGGAATTTTGATGGGGCTGGCTCCTGAAGCTCTTGAAAACTCCATGAGACTCGATAGAAAGGTGAAAAAAAACATCCATCGTTACCTCTTTTACGAATACACCGGGAAAAAGCACGATAAAATCCTCGTCAGCTGGGGAATCAGTTCGCTCTCCTGCAAGGAGGCTGTTACATTGCTTAAGGAAGAAAATGAGGGTGTAGACCTGCTTATCTGCAAAACATTGCTACCCGTTCCCGAGGTTTATTTTGAAATTCTTAGTGATTATAAAAAAGTATTTGTTGTAGAAGAAAATCTTACCGGTCAATTCAGACAAATTCTTACTGCCGGTATTGATTATAAAAAATTAGATGGAATTAACTCATTTGGACGGATGATTAGTCCGGAAAGCATTGTTAAAGCCGTTAAAAATGATTGAACTAAAATACTTTACGGATTCTGAATTACCATTTTGCAAAGGTTGCGGGCATCATACCATTGCCACCAATATGGACAAAGCTTTTGAGCAAATGGGATTAAACCCACTGGACATAATCGTTGTTACGGACATTGGATGTCATGGTATTATTGACCGCAATATGATAACACATACTGTTCATGGCTTGCATGGGCGATCTGTGGCACTGGCTTCCGGTATCTCGGCCGGCTTGCTATATCCTGATAAACTTGTTGTTGTTATGATTGGTGACGGAGGTGTGTCTATCGGCTTGCAACACCTCCTGGATGCGGCTCATAACAACTTCAATATTAAAGTTATTGTCCATAACAATTTTCTTTATGGAATGACAGGTGGACAGCCCAGTGAACTAACACCTCTGGGGTTTAAAACTCCTACTTTGCCTCAGGGAGCATCCCACCCGGGTCAGGATATTTGTATGCTGGCTCAAGCTGCAGGTGGTAATTATGTCTCGCGTGTAATAGGTATAGGTGATTATGCCGACCAGCTGGTGGAAGCTTTTACCCATCCCGGTTTTTCCCTTGTAGAAGTGATGGAAATATGTCCAAGTTACGCGGTTAAATCTAATCCGGGCATGAAATTGAGGCAAATTGTCAATGAAGCAGGTTATGAAGTAAAAGTTTTTTGTAAAAACAACCGTCCTGTTTTTAAACCCACTTTTTCAGATACTCATGTCGATTTACTGGAAGAACTCGATATCATTGAACCCCATGTCACCCATGGACTTGATAAAACATTCAGGATTTTGCTTTCAGGTTCTGCAGGCGAAGGAGTTCAGTCCAGTGCTGACTTATTTTCCAGAACTGCCATTCAGTGCGGATTGAATGCTACGCGTAAAGGAAGCTATCCTGTCACCGTTGGCGTGGGACATTCAGCCGCAGAAATCATTCTTTCACCAGAAGATATTTTATATACAGGATGTACCCATCCGGATGTAATACTTGTTACTTCGGAGGATGGATTAAAATTCGCTTTACCTCGAATTCAATCAGCCGGTGCCGATGTAGTTGTATATATCGATTCTTCATTACCCGTAATTGAAACGCAGGCAAAAGTTAAGAAAGTAAATTTCAGGGAAAAAGCAGGAGCCCGTTCCGCAGCTCTTTATTCCCTTGTAACCCTTCTTAAAG
>CAYNBC010000062.1:8506-9697 GCA_964395255.1 uncultured Sphingobacteriales bacterium
CTATTTTACCCCTCGAAGCTTTTAAACAAACCCTGGCTCAAAGTTCTCTCTCAAAGAAATTGAAGCTGGATTTAATATTTAATGAATGAATTATGCATGAACTATCAATAGCCATGCAAATAGTGGAAGTAGTGGAAGCTCATCTGGAAGCTGATCATCAAAAAGTAGAAGAAATCGAAATAGAAATAGGGAAGCTGTCGGGAATTGTGAAAGAAGCTCTGGAGTTTGCAGCTGAAGTAGCTTTCGAGAACACTGCTCTTGAAAATGCCCGGCTTCAAATAACGGAAAAGGAAGGTAAAGCTAAATGTGAAGATTGTGGAAATATATTTTCACTGGATAGTCATTTCGGTACCTGTCCGGCATGCCATTCTTTCAGAAAAAGCATAATTGACGGCCATGAAATGAAAATTCTTCATTTCACGGTAGAGGAATAATGCTGCTGGAAAGGAATCCTTTAGATTTAAAATTAAATTTGGTACCGGTGGCCGGATTCGAACCGGCACGTCCCTGCGGACACTACGCCCTGAACGTAGCGCGTCTACCAGTTTCGCCACACCGGCAGCAGGCGCAAAATTATAAAGTTTGAAATTAATAATCTTATTTCCCTGTTACTTTTTTTCAATTTTGCCGGATTTGCCCTATCAAAAAATCTTTCTCATGATATAAAGTATCAATTTTATACGGATATGTACGGATATAATTCAAAATGGCTGTGTCGGGCAACTCTTTCATATTCAACACAAAATATTGAATATCTTTGGCTTGAATCAATGAATCGAGTCGATGGATGTCCCTTTCCAAAAAATTACTGGCCATGGCTGGCCTTCCTGTAAAATAGGACAAAGCACGTGCTTTTCGAAAAATAAACCGGCCATTTACGGGAATATTTTCTTTGATAAAACTAAAAGCAGCACGGGCTTGATCTGTATAAGGCCCTGTATGTGGGTTATCTTGCCGGTTGAAGTAGGCAATTATTGAAGGGTATAGCTGTAACAAAATAAGAGCTGCGTAAAAAATCTGAAATTTTCTCAATGAGCTTTTTTTAAATCCGGCATAAAGAAAAATCCGGTTAAATCCGCAAAACGAATAATACCAGCTAAACGGAACCAATACCAACAAATACCGGAAACCGGGCTGGGCAGGATATAATAATATCATTCCCAGATAAATAATAACAAACCATTCTGCTAC
>CAYNBC010000063.1:0-9566 GCA_964395255.1 uncultured Sphingobacteriales bacterium
GCTAGGGTAATAATAATATTTCCTCTGTCACGATAATTATAGTATCGCTTGTAAAATTTTTTGATAAAAAGGAAAATCTGAAAGGCCAGAAAAGAAAGAATCAATAACGAAACAGATTCCAGCCAGTAAGCATTTTCAGAAAAAAATGAAATAATAAAATAAAAGAGAGAAAACAGAACAAAAAGATAAATATAAATAATTGCCCGCGTTAGTTTTTTTTGTGAAATTTTCATAAAATCAGATTATTATTCCTCAGCATTCTGGATCAAATCGGAAATAAACACCCTGGAATTTTCGGCAAATACCAGTTCGGGGGCATCCAGGATAGCCGGAGCGGAAAACACTCTTTTACTGGTTTCGTCAGTAGCAGCACCTGTAATCAGGAACCCAACTCGATTGTGAAAGTCTATCACCTGGTTTGGTGTAGTTTTTACCACTTTGCCCTGGCGGAGCCATCTTCTGAGTTTCAGAATTGTCCAATCCCTGTATGGATGTATCATTCCCAGATTGTTTTCGGCAAAACGCATACCTGCTGTTTGCCATAATTCTTCTTCAAGTTCAGGTACTTCCTTGAATAGAGATTGCATATCCCGGGAAGATAGCCAGAAGGCAATAACGGGTGTTTCGGCAATGACTGATGCTGTTCTGGGAACATTCGCCAGCACCGACATTTCGCCTATGACACTACCTGCCCCCAGTACATCTACCATCATATCGTTGACAGTGATTTTAACGCTACCGCGGGCGATGATAACCATACCTTTATCACCAGAATCTCCCTGCTGAATTAATGTTTCACCGGTATTATGCTGTTTTTCGGTAGCAATCGCCAGTACTTTTTGAACTGCAATGTCTGGCAGTTGAGCCAGCCATGAAACATTTTTCAAAATCTCTCTGGGTTCAGGCAGAGCAGTAATCAACGGTGTTTCCATCAATTTTTTCATCCTCAGTTCCACATCGGTAATCAGACGGTTTGCCTCGTCATCTTCGAGACGGCCCTCTTTGTTAAGCTTGTTGATTAAATTCTTTTCGTAATTCAAAACTGTACGAGCAGCCTGGCGTGTTTCTATGGCCTGGGTAATTTCGGGATAAGCAATATGCAAATCTTTGATGTAGGTGAGTGCTTTGATTCGATTGGCAGATATTTCATTCATGATGGTTTCTTTCATCTGCTTTTCCGACTCATCGGTCTGGTCGTCCTGATTAAAGTCGTAGTCCATGGATGAAGCCAGCTTGTTTACTTCTTCCTGAGCACTTACAAAGCCACGGGCAATGTCGTATGAAATAGCCAGTCTTTCCAGGAGAGAGCTCTTTGCCCACCCTGAAATGATGGGTATTTTTGAAAGCAGAGAAAGAAAACGATTGGTCCGGAAAAGATTTTCCAGGTAAGGTCTTTCATTTAATGGTACGCTGCCTCCCAAATCCAGAATTTCATTGATATTATCAGAAAGTTTGGTAAATGCCATCGATCCCAGCAGACCTTCTTTAAATTGATTCCAGTAGCTTCTTTTTTCTCTTTCCAGTATTCTTCTACGGGCTTCGGCCACAGGGTCCATGGAAGCCAATTCTTCCGGAGTTAGTGAACGAGTTTGCTTGTTAAGGATGTAGTTTTTTACCACTGACCAATCGGCTCCACTCATAAACCGGTCTTTTTTAATTACTTCCAGTTCTTTTTCACTTTCTCTGTGAATGGCGCGGTAAGCATTGGAAAACATAAGTACTTTGACCGGTGGAATATGAGTTAATCCGAGTTTGTTTATAATGAACTTAATCGTTGTTGCATTGATCAGCAGGGTAAGGGCAACAATTCCGGCCACATAAAATAAAAACTGAGAACGGATTTCCTCGGGAAGATTTTCTTCTCCGGCAATGTATAAGGCAAGAGCCAATCCGACAGCTCCTCTTAACCCCCCGTAAACAAGAATAACAGCTTCTTTTTTGTTCAATCCATAGCCCAGATTTTTCATGAATGGAAATCCAATGGCTACCATAATGCCTCGAATCAAATGCAAACCAATGTAAAGAATAAACAGCGAGATAAAATCATGAGCAGTAAATTCAATTCTCTCAGCAATAACGACACCTACAATGACAAAAATCAAAGTATTGGCAATAAATGCAGCCAATTCCCAGAATTCATGAAGAAAATGCTGAACTTCAGCGCTTATCCTTGTTCGGCCTGCACTGGCCATGGCAAGCCCCAGAGCAACGAGACCAAGTACACCGGAAACATGCAAAAAATGCTCGGCTATATAAAAAGTTAAATAAGCTGCAACAACAATCAGTGTAATTTCAATCATGGCATCGTTGAATACCTTTTTTACCCAGAGCAAAACAGCACCTCCTATAACAAGACCAAGCAATATGCCTCCGAAAGAAACTTTTAAAAACTGCATAACAATAGGCATATCACCCCCATGAACCTCAATGCCGGGAATGGTTGCCAGAAATACAAAGAAAAGAACGATGGCTGTTCCGTCATTAAGTAATGATTCACCTTCTATTAATGTTCCCAGTTTTTTACTGGCGCCCAGTTCTTTCAGGAGGGCTACCACTGCTACTGGGTCAGTTGCACTAATCACAGCACCAAATAAAAAAGCCAGGTTCCACCCAAAAGCTTTAAACCCCAGTTCAAGATTATTGATGCCCATAACCAGCACACCTGTAAGTAAAAGGGCCAGAATGATACCGGGTACAGCAAGTATGGAAGCGTTGGCAACGGTTTTTTTGAAGGTATGCACATCCATGGCAAATGCTGCTTCGAAAATCAAAATGGGTAGAAAGATGAATAATATGACATGTGGGTCAATATGACCTGCCCAATGCAGAGCTTCATCCATGGCATGAAATCCTTCAAATATGCCCTGACGTGACAATAAACCCAGTATCAAACCAAAAATCATAAGCAAAACGGTATAAGGCAATGGAGTTTTACTTAAAAAATGACGGGTTGCTGCCCCGATAATCAAGGCAACTACAATAAAAAATAACGGTTCCATTTTTCTGTATTTCTTATAGTAATTAAATTTTCAAAGGCTCAATTACACAAAAATATATATTTTTTGAATTTATGCTAAGCTATTGTTTTTCGATTGCCCCTTTGATTCTTTTTCCAATTTTAAAAATACAGTGGGCAGGTAATTGATTATATCCAATGCTGACATGGATGTTTGGCTTTTTTGCAGTGCGCACATATCTCCTGCCAGACCATGAATATAAGCCCCCATCAAAGCACTTTCACGCGGTGAATAACCTGAAGCCAGCATTCCAGCAATAATACCTGTAAGGACATCGCCACTACCTCCCGTGGCCATTCCGGGATTTCCGGTAGGATTGAACATAATATTACCATCGGGAAATGCAATTGCAGAAAATTTACCTTTCAGTACAACGATACATCCTGTTTCACGGCTGAAATTTTGTAATTTTTTAAGTCTTTCAAAATGATTTTCAGAACTGCCAGACAGTCTGTCGAACTCACCGATATGGGGTGTAAGAATGGTTTCGGAGGGCAGAAGGGTAATCAAATCTTTGTATGTATTTAACAGGTTCAAACCATCAGCATCAATGACAAATTTTTTATCAGGCAGGCTTAACAACCGGGCAAAAATATCTTTGGATTCTGGCATAGTTCCCATTCCCGGCCCCATTCCTAAAGCATTGATTTTAGAAAATTTATCCGGTAGTTCACCTTTAAGATATTTAGTGCCTGCAGTAAAACACATTGCCTCTGGTACTGTGCTTTGCACAATGTTGTATCCGCATTCGGGAATGAGAGCCGAAACCAGACCACTGCCTGCCCTGACAGCTGCACGACTGGCCAATACAATAGCTCCCATTTTACCATAGCTGCCGCCTGCAAGAAGAGCATGTCCAAAAGTACCTTTATGGTCAAAAGCTTTTCTTAACCGGAAAATTTTTAAAATATCTTGTTTTTCGATCAATGAATAAGGGGTTTCACAATTTCTGATAAAGGTGTCGTCAAAGTGAATGTCCACAGTATGCCATTCACCTACATAGGGATAATTTTCAGGTATGAAAAAAGCCAGCTTGGGCGGAGCAAAACTAATGGTTAATTGGGCTTTAACCTTTGCATCATCAGGGTTAAAAAAATCACAATATGTTCCGGAGGGAATATCGAGAGCCACAATAAAAGCCCCAGAATCATTAATTTTTTGAATGATATTTCTTGCAAATCCTTTGATAGGGCGAGTCAATCCTGTACCCCAGAGAGCGTCTATCACAATATCCCCTTCTTCTATGGACGGAAAATCGTTTTCTGAGTTTATGTGTATAACCTGAACCTGTGATGGTAACCGGTTAAAATTTATTTCAAAATCCTGTGATGATTTTTGTGAATAATGAACAATAATTGCCGTTACAGAATAACCAGCCTGTGCAAGAATTCGGGAAACATCCAATCCATCTCCTCCATTGTTTCCTTTTCCGCAGAAAACAAAGATTTTGGGGCCCGGTGAAATTTTTTGCATAAACACAGCGGCAAATCTCCGGGAAGCCCTTTCCATTAAATCAATAGATTCTATTGGCTCGTTTTCCATTGTATATCTGTCAGCCTCCTGTATTTGCTCCCTGAAAAGAATTTTTTTCATCTCGCCATTTTTTTAAGCAAATTAAAACAAACCCTTGAATAATGAAAAGCAAGTCTTTCGTTAAGATGCAGAATTATTATTTTTGTGTTGATTTGCAAATGATTTCATGGATATTGTAATTACCGTCATAATCATAAGTTTATTACTTTCAGCTTTTTTCTCCGGGATTGAAATTGCATTTTACCAGGCCAATTATCTTGAAATTGAGGTGGACAAAGTAAGAGGCAAAACCTGGGCAAAATTTTTATCACATTTTTCAACCCATCAGGACAGGTTTATTTCAGCCACACTGATAGCCAATAATATAAGTATTGTTATTTATGGTATTTATTTTACCCGCTGGGTGGAATTACTTTATCCCGGCACCGGCATTTTCCACATTGCCAATCCCTTTGTTTCTTTTATTGTTATAACATTGATATCTACTTTTATTGTGCTGGTTTTTGCTGAATTTATCCCGAAAGCCGTTTTCCGGATGGCTCCCGTTTATTTTTTAAAATTCTTGATTTACCCTTACTGGGTTTTTTATGTACTTGTTTTTCCATTTCGCGTTGTAGTGACTTTTATTGCTCAATTATTTATTTCTTTATTTGGAATTAAGTTGAAATCCAGAAAACCCCGGTTTGATTTTGTTGATTTGTTTTATCTGGTTAAGACCCATCAGGCTGAAAAACAAAAGGATGAACCGGATGCGATTGATGAAAACATGATTAAAAATGTAATAGATTTACCCAATATTAAAGTAAGGGAGTGCATGGTTCCACGCACAGAAATAGTAGCCATAGATTCAAATTCCAGCCTGGAAGATGCCCGAAAAGCGTTTATTAACAGCGGTCATTCTAAAATTCCGGTTTATGACGAAAATGTTGACCACATCAAAGGCTATATTCATGTCATTGATTTATTTCATCGCCCTTCCGATTTGAAATCCATTATCAGACCTGTTATTCATATTGCGGAATCCATGCCTGCCAATAAACTTTTGAAATTGTTTATGAATTCGCATCGCAGTCTAGGAGTTGTGGTGGATGAATATGGTGGAACTGCAGGTATAATTACCATTGAAGACATTCTGGAAGAAATTTTTGGTGAGATCGAAGATGAATTTGATAAAGACATCCTTACGGAAGTAGTGGTTAATGATAAGGAATATATATTTTCAGCTAGGGTGGAAATAGACTATTTGAACGAAAAATACCATTTGAATCTTCCTGAAGGGGATTATGAAACTCTGGGAGGTTTTCTGCTTGAAAAATTTGAACGCTTTCCATCCCGCACTGAAGAAATTATCTATAATGGTATCAAGTTTAAAATTTTATCTGCTACAGAAAATCGTATCAATGAAGTTGCGGTGATTTTACCATAAATTGACTCCATGCCAAACCTGTATATCATTCCGAATTTTTTAAGCGATACAACACCTTTTAAAGTGTTTCCCGGCTATAATCTGGAGATTGTCAGAAAAATAAAATATTTTATTGCTGAGAATCCGAAACCGGTTTACAAATTATTAAAAGCAGCCGGGCTGCCAACACCTTTTCAGGATATCACCATTCTGTTTCTTCCTGAAAAAAATACCTATGAACCTGGCTTGCTTGAACCATTAAAAAAAGGCCATGACATGGGGCTCATTACGGATGCAGGTTATCCTTGCATGGCAGACCCGGGAGAGTCGGTTATACTGGAAGCCCATCACTCTGGTATTAAAGTGGTTCCGCTTACAGGTCCTTCATCTATTACATTGGCTTTAGTGTCTTCGGGTTTAAATGCCGAACAATTTGTATTTCACGGATATTTGCCGGTCAAATCATTTCAACGCGTAAAAAAACTGAAATATCTGGAACAGGAAATATTAAAGACAGGCTTCACGCAAATATTTATTGAAACCCCATATCGAACCCAAAATTTGCTTGAGGATATAACCAAACATTTGCATCCTGATTTGTATTTGTCCCTCGCTATGGATATTACGGGAAATAATGAATTTATCAGTACTCGTAGAATCAGCGATTGGAGAAAGTTCCAGCCAAATAATATAAAATTACCCACTATTTTTATTCTTGGAAAATGATCATCAACTGTCTGGTTATGTAATTTTTTTAACATAATATTTTTTTTGCTAATCAGCTTATCATTTACCTTTGCAGATTTTAATAAAAATGATAACTGGCCATGTTCTATTTGATGATTGTGGTTTTTGTTCTGGGTTACACAATGATTGCCCTTGAACACCCCATAAAAATTGATAAAGCAGCTTCAGCTATATTAACCGGTGTTATTCTCTGGACAATTCTGGCTTTTGGTGTGGGAGAGCTTCTTCCTACCAAAGAAGGGTTCTGGGAATTTTTACATGAAAATGGATTTCTTTCCGGACTGAATCATGCTCAGTTTTTGAAATACATTGAAGAAACCGGATTCAGAAACTTGCTTCACAGCGATGAATTAAAATCATTTCTGCTTTCTCACCATGAATATGGAGGTAATTTGAGAAATGCTTATTTAACTTATTTGAGCCATCACGAATTGTTAAATCATCTGGGAGAAATAAGTGAAATTTTGTTTTTCCTGCTTGGAGCTATGACCATTGTAGAAATCATTGACCAGCACGAAGGGTTTAAAATCATCACAAACCAAATTACCACTACGAGCAAAACCAAGCTCATGTGGATTTTAAGCTTTATAGCCTTTTTTATGTCTGCTGTTCTGGATAATCTGACTACAACCATTGTGATGGTTGCACTACTGCGGAAAATTTTGAAACATAAGGAGGATAAGTGGTTTTTTGCCAGTCTGGTTGTAATTGCTGCTAATGCCGGTGGTGCCTGGTCTCCTATTGGTGATGTAACAACTATAATGCTATGGATAAAAGGTCAGATTACTACCTGGCCCATTATCAGGGATGTATTTATTCCGAGTCTTATTACCATGGTAATCCCCCTGATAGTTATTTCGTTCACACATAAAGGAAGGGTTGAAAGGCCTGATGTAATCCCTGAAGAAATAGAAGACCAACCTGAGGTTCCCAGAAAATTATCCACCTGGATTTTAATTCAGGGTGTAGCTTCCTTATTGTTTGTACCTGTTTTTAAAACCATCACTCATTTGCCTCCTTACATTGGAATGTTATTCGGGCTGGGATTACTCTGGTTGGTAACAGAGCTAATCCATAAACGCAAACATACCGAAACAAGCACAAAACTCACCGTTGTAGGGATACTTACACGCGTGGATGTCCCGACTGTATTTTTTTTCCTGGGCATTTTACTGGCCGTTTCAAGTTTACAAACTGCCGGACATCTTTCCATGCTGGCATCATGGCTTGATGAGGTGACCCATAATAATATTTATATAGTAGATTTAGCAATAGGTTTGATTTCATCGATAGTTGACAATGTTCCATTGGTGGCAGGCGCCATGGGTATGTACGATATTGCACCTCCTACGGTTGACCTACTTAGCCACGCTCATTATTTTATTCAAGATGGAAGATTCTGGCAGTTTCTGGCTTATACTGCTGGAACAGGGGGTAGTATTTTAATTATTGGCTCTGCTGCCGGTGTGGCTGCCATGGGGATGGAAAAAATAGATTTTATCTGGTACTTGAAAAAAATAAGCTGGATTGCCCTTCTGGGATATTTTGCAGGTGCTGCTTTTTATATCTTTTTATTCTGAAAAATCCTTATAAGATTATTGAAAAAAACCGAAATTCCGATTCAATTTGTAACAAACAAAATTTCAAAAAACAAAGAATTTTACTAAGGATGGGCCTTAGTTGATTTCATAAATCTCTCCACTGTTGAGAATATCGGTAACGCTTTTGATTTTGGATTTCTTTTTCTTTTCTTCCATTTGATTGTAAAACTCGACTTCATAAGGAGTAGAGGGTACAGCACGTATCACACCCAATGCAAGCGGATATTCCGGTGGATGCATTTGAATGAGTTTTAGATGTAACCAGGGGTCTTCCATTTGCTCATCGTGAACAAGTATATCATCCAGAGTGATACCATTTTCTCCAATTTTTACAACTTCGAGTTTCATTGTCTCCTTATTCAGGCGGATGCCTTTTTCCTTCTCTTTACCGAACAACATGGGTTCTCCATGCTTGAGGTGCAATTGATGGTCATCTTTGTATTCTTTAGCAGTTACAATGGCATGAACCTGATTATTAAAAATCACACAATTTTGAAGGATTTCAACAACACTGGTTCCTTTATGAAGTGCTGCAGCTTTAAAGGATGCTTGCATCAATTTTGGATTGGTATCAACCACACGGGCAAAAAAATCACCCTGGGCACCAATGGTCAGTATTCCAGGTCGAAAGGGTTTGTCAATTGAACCGTCTGGCGTGGTTTTGGTCACGGCACCTTTGGGTGTTGTTGGTGAAACCTGACCTTTGGTTAAGCCATAAATTTTGTTGTTAAATATGAGTATGTTAATGTCGATATTTTTTCTCACCACATGGATAAAATGGTTGCCGCCAATAGCCAGGCAATCGCCATCTCCTGTAATTTGCCAGACTGATAATTTAGGATTGGCCAGTTTTATTCCTGTAGCAATAGCTGATCCTCTTCCGTGAATTCCATGAAACCCGTAGGTGGACACATAATATGGAAACCGTGACGAGCAACCTATACCTGACACAAATACAACATCTTCTATCCTGTAATTTAAGTCAGGTAATACGGTTGCTACTGAGTTTAACACGCTGTAATCACCACAACCCGGACACCATTTCACTTCCTGATCACTGAGAAAATCTTTTTTGGTAGGGTTGGGTATTTCTGTATTTACATTTTGCATATTCATGTTTTCCATCATATAAACAAAAGTTTTGAATTATGAATAAAGTTCTTTTAAAATGGCTTCTTTGAGTTCTGTTACCATAAAAGGCAATCCCTGAATTTTATTGAATTGTTTGAAATCAAGATGATTGAAGTTCATTCTCAAATAATT
>CAYNBC010000064.1:0-3273 GCA_964395255.1 uncultured Sphingobacteriales bacterium
ATCCATGTAATGATTGAGATCGTTTTTTAGTTTCTGATATTTCCTGGATAATTCAAGCATATTTTCCTGATGGCGGTATATTTCTGGACTCTGTATTTCTTTTTCGAGCAGATGAAGTTCCAGCTCCAGACTTTCAATTTGTTTTTCAAGATTTTGAATTCGTGTAGATAACCTGCGTGATTGACGTTCGAGTTCTTTTTTCTTTTTCCATAGTTGTTTATTTCCTGATGAGTTGGATGATATTACCGTATTTGTTTTTGACTTTTGTTTTAATTCCTCAAACCCCCGGAATTCATTCACGCGGTAGTGCCGGAGAAAATCTTCAATAGGTCCGAGAAACTCCTTAATACCTCCATGGGTAAATTCAATAGTTCGCATTGTTAGTCCTGATAAAAAATCCCGGTCGTGAGAAACGACAATGAGGGTGCCTTTGTAATTCACCAGGGCGTTTTTTAAAGTTTGTCGGGCATAAATGTCGAGATGGTTGGTGGGTTCGTCCATAACCAGAAAATTATAAGGCTTGAGTAGAAGGCGAGCCAATGCCAGGCGTGACTTTTCACCCCCTGAAAGAACTTTTATTTTTTTTTCAATACTTTCACCACTAAACTGAAATGCACCCAGAATGCTGCGCAATTCACTTTCTGAAAAATTCAAAGAACCTGCTTCCTGGCGGAAATATTCAAAAACGGTCAGGTCGTTTTCAAAATCTTCTTCCTGTATTTGTGCATAATAACCCTTGATTAGATTATGCCCGTATTCCACTGTACCTTCATAGGGGATTAAATTCATGAGTATTTTGACAAAAGTTGTTTTTCCTGTCCCGTTTTTTCCTACAAATGCTACTTTTTCACCCCTTTGAAGAACGAAATCAGCATTTTTTATTACTTCTTTCTGTCCGAAAGATTTGTAAATACCACTTGCTTTTAGAATGGTTTTTCCTGCACGCGGAGGGTCCGGAAATTGAATATTCAGTCGGGAAAAGTCTTCTTCATCGACTTCAACGCGTTCCAGCTTTTCCAATTTTCGCATACGCTCCCTGGCCTGTTTGGCTTTGGTATTTTTAGCCCTGAATCGTTCTATGAACTGCTGCTGGGTTTTAATATATTGTTCCTGGTTTCGGGCTGCAGCCCTCTGGGCTTCAATTCTTTCTTTCCGTGCTTCAACAAAGGCAGAATAGGGTAGAGCATAATCATAAATTTTACCTTTTACGATTTCAATAGTCCGGTTTGTTACACGGTCAAGAAAATAGCGGTCATGGGAAACAAGCACTACTGCACCTGAATAATTAAGTAAATAATTTTCAAACCAGATAATGGATTCGATATCCAGATAGTTGGTAGGCTCGTCCAGCAAAAGCAAGCCGGGATTTTGCAGGATTAATTTTGCCAATTCTATCCGCATCTGCCAGCCACCACTGAGTTCGTTCATCCGTGTGTTGAAGTCGGAAGCAGTGAAACCCATACCTGAAAGAACCTTTTCAATATTTTCATCTATTCTGGAACTATCCAGTATTTTAAGCTTTTCATTTAGATGTGTTATTTTTTCACTGAGGCGGATTATTTCTTTTTCTTCCAGAGCCTTGTTGATAAGTTGCTTTTCTGTTTTTCTCAGTTCTTCTTTCAATCTATTTATATGATGAAAGGCTTTTTTTACCTCTTCCACTATTGTCAGGTTATCGGAATATGACCTTTCCTGTTTTAAGAAACCTGTTTGAATGCCTTCAGGGATAATTACCTGTCCTTTGTCAGGGGTTAATTCTCCGGCAATAATTTTCAGGAGGGAGGTTTTACCAGCACCGTTTTTACCGGCCAATCCAATCCTGTCTTTTTTGTTAATAACAAATGAAACATTGTCAAGAACGGTTTGTCCCGGATATTGAAGCGATACCCCTGATATTCGTATCATCAAGAAGTTTTTAGATTTATACTACTCCCCTCTGACTCATAATCAGAGCAGCCATAACAAACAAAAACGATAGCAAAAGGAGGAAAAAAGACAGATACAACCGTTTTTTCATGGCTTTAATGCGGTTGAAAAAGAAAATGGCCAGGAAGGATAATATAACAGAAAGTATCATGATAAATATGTGTTCCACTGTCCAGTAGCGGTATTCTGCTATTTTTAATGCATCTCCCGAAAATTGAACATAAGGGCTTAAAAAATAGAGTATGATGCCGCTAATGCCTTGAATTAGAAAAGCCCAGAATGAATAACGGAAAAAATTCCTGTTATGAATTCTGATGGAATGAATAAAGAATGAAAGAAAAGTACTTATGATAGCGGCCAGTAAGATTAAAAGGACAAGATAGCGGAAAAATGAATGAAATCCCAGTAAAAAATTATACATAGCTAATCGTTTAAAGCTGCAAAGTTAATTGAATATTTAAAAAGCGTAAGGAAAGGAACTTTTCCCTGTTGCGCTGCAAAAAAATTTGATTTCACTACCCCTCCGGTTGTATATTTAGTTATTCATGTGATGGCCCGGCTATGAACTTTAACTTGAAGGACAGAATGAATTATAGCAACCAGGAAATATTGAGGAAATCCAGGTACTTAAAGCATTTTCTTATAACAGCTTTTGGTTTTTTTCTATTTACACTTATCATACACTTGTGGGCTCATATTGCCGGTGATATTCAGGCTTTAATTGTTCTGGCAATAGCCTATTATTTGAATGGTAATGGACAGTATAAAAAGGCTGTTTATTTAAGTATATATTCAGCAGCATTATCAATTCTAATGATTTATGTTCTGGGAGATTGGCTGGATGGTGTCCCATTTCCTCCTTTGCGGCTTTATGAAACCCTGGCTGCCATGCTATTTTTTTTACTGGTTGTTAGCTTATTTTCCCTATCCTCAAAATTCATCAGAGTTTATCTATTAGTTTCCGTACCCGTTTTGCTTTTGCACTTCTTTATATATCTCAGTTTGAAAGTAAATCCTTTGACACCACATTCTGTAGCTATCCTTGTTATCGGATTGATGCTTTATTTATTGGCGGTGTTTGTTGCTTACCGGATTATAAGTACCAATAAACATTTGATACAGCTGTCGGAGGAACTTAGCAGGAAAAAACTTGAAATACTTACCGATGTATTTGAAAAAGTAAATAATGGCTTCAGTATCCAAAAGCTTATCTTTGACCCTCATGGAAAAGCAATTGATTCAACCATTTTACTGGTAAATAAGAAATTTGAGGATTTTAACTCTCAATCTGCTAGCTCAGTCATTGGCAAAAAAATGTCGGAAATCTTTCCTTCAGAAAGAGAATAC
>CAYNBC010000064.1:3283-7874 GCA_964395255.1 uncultured Sphingobacteriales bacterium
ATTATTGAGAAATCTTCAAAAAGAACAGGTTGCCAGAACTGATTTTTATAACCATGAAAAGCAAATCTGGGTAAAAATGGAAGCTTTTGCCCTTCCGGACAATGAGTTTATTTTGTTATTCCATGACTCCAGTATAGAAGTGGAAACCCTGAAAAAACTTGAAGATGCTAGAGCAAAGGCAGAATTTGCGAGTATACAAAAAAGCCGTTTCCTTGCTAATATCAGTCATGAAATACGAACTCCTTTAAATGGTATTATCGGCTTGACGAAAATACTTGCCAAAAGCCCTTTGCAACCTTACCAGAAGGAATATGTAGAAATAATAGAAAACTCTTCTGAAGCCTTACTGGATATTTTAAACGACATACTGGACCTTTCCCGTCTTGATGCTGGAAATGTAGAATTGAAGCCCGAAACCATCAATTTGAAAGAACTCCTGCTTTCGGTTAAAAAGTCCTTTGAACTCAGGTATCAGGATAAAGAAATTGAATTTTTAACCGATATCAGTGATGATTTTCCAGCTATTGTTGTAGCCGATGGACATAGAATCCGGCAGATATTTTTGAATTTTTATTCCAACGCAGTGAAATTTACGGAAAAAGGTCAGGTCTGTCTCGTAGCCCGTTTACTCGATAAAAAGACATCCAGTTATTGGCTGCGGATGGGTGTTAAAGATTCAGGGCCGGGTATTAAAAAAGAACTGCAGGAAAAGATTTTTGAGGAATTTACACAGGCAGATTACTCCATAACCCGCGAAAAAGGGGGGGCCGGTTTAGGACTGACCATCTGCAAAAAATTAACAGATTTGATGGGCGGTAAAATTGGCGTTGATTCATCCCCCGGGATGGGTAGCTTTTTCTTTATTGATGTGGAAGTGGGCATTCCTTCGCCTGAGGAAGTAAAGCAGCTGGAAAATGTTGCCGAAAAGAAAGTATTTTCTTTACAAGATTTTGAAGGAATGCATGTCTTAATTGTTGAAGATAATTTAATAAATCAGAAGTTTCTTGCCTCTTTGTTGAAAACTAATGGCATCAGTCATGATATTGCTGTAAATGGCAGGGAAGCTGTTGACCTCTGGAAAAAAAATCATTATGATTGTATTCTCATGGATATACAGATGCCTGTCATGGATGGGCTGGAAGCTACACGCCTCATCAGGGAACAGGAAAAAGAACGAGGAAATAGCCATGTACCTATTTTTGCCCTGACGGCTTCTGCTTTTGATGACGATAAGGATAAATTTATTAGGGCTGGCCTGGATGTTTATATTTCAAAACCGGTCAATGAGGCTAAACTTCTGGATGCTCTGAAAAATGTTTATGGAAAGAATCAAATTAATTTTAAAAATAAAAGGCTATGAATAATGAAAAACTGATTGACAGAGAGATGTTTGATGAAATATACAAACCAATGGGAAAGGAACTGGTACACGAAATCATTGATATTTTTATACAGGAATACCCTGACCGCATAGCTCAAATTGAGAGGGATGTAACAAGCCGGAATATGCCTTCACTGGCAAAAAGTGCACATTCCTTGAAAGGTGTTGTGGCTGCCATGTATGCTGATGGCATTGTGAAAGTGGCTGAACAACTGGTTCAGAAAGGAAGAAACAACGACACCGTTCAGCTGGATGAACTTTTTCAGAAACTTAAAACCATGCTTGTTAAATTTCTTGATGAACTGCAGGAAATCAAAAAAGACTATTCGTAGTTTTTCCTTGCATGGTATTTGTCCCTGATTTGCACATGGGTAATGAACAAAATCTTCCACAGGATATTATCCTTTTTTATGATTCGGAATGCGCATTTTGTAGCCGCAGTCTACATTTTGTACTGGCAAGGGATAAAAAACATAGATTTAAGGTTGCTTCTTTGCAAAGTCACTCCCTGCAGCAATTGTTAAAAAAGTTGGATGTAAAATCATTTCCCGATTCGATAGTTGTTTATACACGCGGGCATTTGTACTTTAAGTGGAAAGCAGTTCAGCTTATATTTCAGAATCTGAACCCTTTTTTTCGCTTTCTTGCTTTTGGCATGAGAGTGATACCTCGTTCAATGGGTGATAAAATTTATGATTTCATGGCCAGAAACAGAAACCGTTTTGATCTTATTAAAAAGAGCTGTTATACCGATGAAATCATCAGGAGTAGATGGATAGAAGATTAGCCATTACTCTATTCCTTTCCACATCTCAGGTTGAAAATCCTTTTCCAATTGATTCTCAAGTTCATCAGGCAGAGCAGGAAAGAGGTCCATATTTACAAATGACTCGAGACTGTCTATCGACACGGCATAAGTTAAAAGACCTGCCTGGCTCTTTTGATGAGGTAGAATAAATCCTATCATTTTATAAGTGGGATAAGAAACATCCATCAATGCTTTGAAAAAATAAGCAGGTACTGAAACCTTTGAATTGCCAATGGTTTCCGGGCTATCCGAAAATACAGGTCCTGTAATTACATAAATAGAGTCATTTTCTAATGCCCATTGACGAACCTGTTCTTCCAGTTTTTTCCAGATACCCCGGTTAAAAGCAGGTTTCTGTGGACTGATATTGCTCATATAAAATGATTCATCCATGGCCTGTTTATCCCATTTCATATCGCCAGCCGGTGCCAGATGACCACGGTCATAACCACTATGAAGATAATCTTCAGGTGTTGCACTGCCAGTGCTGACCTGCGGGTCTTCCTTAAATCTGTTGGTTCTTGGAACCTTTCCCCGTACTTCCTGGCTGGTTAGCAGGTAAGCAACCCATTCGGCCTGTTCATGTTTTTCGGAATAAGACAGAATAAAACCTTTATGAAAAATGAGCTCATGCTTTATGTCAGGAATCAGGTCCACATCTGATGTAATGTGAATATATTTTTGTTTGCCACCCTCCTCCGGCTGATTCGCTGGTTTTTCTCTGATTTTTTTTATGATAAAAACCAGAAAGATAGCCGCCACAACATAAAATATTGTTCGGAGAATAAGTTTATAATTAGAGCGATGCATTTTAATTGAATTTACAAATTCAAAATAAATGTTTTCAAACTATTCGACTACAATGCTTTTTTATAAATTTGAAAGCCCGATTAGTTATTTGACTAACAGAATAGGGTTAAAAATCAGATGGCATGGTAATTTGCATAATTCAAATTTGAAAAAAAATTTTTTTAATAGATAAATATCATGATGGAAAACATACTTGAGAAAAAAATAGGAAAACCTGCCAGAGAATTTACCCGCAGTGATTTACTCAAAGCCATAAATGAGCTTGACATCGAGTTGCTTAACTTTCGATATGTAGGAGGTGACGGTAGGCTGAAATGCCTGACATTTCCTGTCAGGGATAAGAATAGGATGGATTTGTTGCTGGCCATGGGGGAAAGGATTGATGGGAGCAGCTTGTTTTCTTACATTGAAGCAGGAAGCAGTGATTTGTATGTGGTTCCCAAATACCGTACAGCTGTCCTTAATCCTTTTTCCGAAAAGCCAAGCCTTGATTTATATTGCAATTATTATGATGAAAAAGGAAATCCACTGTCCAGTTCTCCCGATAATTTGATGTATAAAGCAGTCACAGTTCTGGAGGAGCAAACCGGCTATTCGCTTGAATTGCTGGGTGAACTGGAGTTTTATGTTATTGCTGAGAGAGACGACATGTATCCGGCTCAGGATCAAAAAGGCTATCATGAGTCACGACCCTTTGCCAAATACCGGAACCTGATTGAAGAGGCTGTTGTGATTTTAAATCAGATGGGAATTGATATAAAATATGCACATGCCGAAGTGGGAAATTTTTATTCCGGTAACAAAATTTTCGAGCAATATGAAATAGAATTTATGCCCACAGCACCTGAGCAGGCCGCATATCAAATCATTCAGACAAAATGGGTACTACGGAATCTTGGATATCGGCAGGGTGTTACTATCACTTTTGCTCCGAAAATTACGGTGGGTAAAGCCGGCAGTGGTTTGCATATCCACTACAAACTTAAGAGGGAGGGGAAAAATGCCCTGATTGATAACGACCGTCTGAGTGATATCGCCTTGAAATCCATTGCAGGATTGTTGTATCTTTCTCCCAGCCTCACCGCTTTTGGAAATACTATACCCACTTCCTATCTAAGGCTTGTACCTCATCAGGAAGCACCTACCAGTATATGCTGGGGCGATAGAAACCGGTCTGTACTTGTAAGAGTACCTCTTGGATGGCTGGGGCAGGCCAGGGAAATGATTAAACACGCCAATCCGGAAACATACGAAACTATTCCTGAAAACAGCGATAAACAAACCATTGAGTTTCGATGCCCGGATGGTTCTGCCAATGTTCACCTTCTTTTTGCCGGTATGGCTGTCGCTATTCGGTATGGGCTGGAGTGGGATGAAGCCATGAACTATGCCTCCGAAACTTATGTAGATGTTAATATTTTTAAAGATGAAAATAAAAAAATTGCTCAAAAGTTAAAGAGCCTACCGCTTTCCTGTTACGAATCGGCTGAGAACCTGCGCAAACATTCTTATATTTATACTCAATATCAGGTATTTTCTCAAAGAACCCTGGAAGAACATGTTGCATATCTGAAATCGTTTCAGGATAATAA
>CAYNBC010000064.1:7884-9451 GCA_964395255.1 uncultured Sphingobacteriales bacterium
TTTTTACATTGCTCATAATTAAATCGGAATTATGAAAATAGTATGCTGTGATTTTGAAGGTGTTTTTGTTCCTGAGGTCTGGATTAATGTGGCCAGAAAAACCGGTATCGAACAATTAAAACTTACAACCCGCGACATACAGGATTATGATGAGTTGATGACCATGAGGTTAAAGATTTTGAAAGAACATAATCTCACCTTAAAGGATATTCAGGAAGTTATCAAAAGCCTCAGGCCCCTTGAAGGTGCCCGGGAAATGCTGGACTGGATAAGACAAAGAACTCAGATTATCATTGTTTCCGATACATTTGAGGAGTTTGCAAGACCCTTGCTGGAACAACTCGGCTGGCCCACACTTTTCTGTCATAATCTTTCTACCGATCCCAATGGAACGATTATTCGTTACAATATTCGCCAGAAAGACCCTAAAAGACAGGTAATAAAAGCCCTTCACGGCCTGAATTATAAAGTTATTGCTTTTGGTGATTCTTACAATGATGTAACCATGCTTGAAGAAGCCGACAGGGGTATTCTTTTCAAAGCACCTTCCAATGTAAAAGCTGATTATCCCTATTACCCTGCTGTAGATACTTACGATGAATTGAAAGCTATTCTGACAAAATATTTTCATGAAATCGAATAAAATCATTGTCATTACAGGCGCTACGGGTGGCATAGGAAAAGCCATTGCATACAAACTTGACGCACCTGACCGGACACTGGTACTGCATTACCGCCAGAATCGTCAGGCTATTGAGGAAATGGGCTCATCTTTGAAGGCAGATATTATTCCCATTCAGGCAGATTTTTCCCTTGAAAAAGAGATAGATGCTTTTCTGGATACGCTTTATAAAAAAGTTCCTTATGTTGATGTTCTGGTTAATAATGCAGCCATATACCAGACCATGCCTTTTGAAAACACGATACTGGAAGATTTTAAGAAAAATCTTGAGTTAACCTGGACTGTTAACTTAAAATCCATGGCATGGCTAAGTTATTCCGTGGCTCAAAAAATGAAAAACAGAGGATGCAGAATTATAAATATCAGTTCCCGTGGAGCATTTCGAGGTGAACCTGAAGCTTTTTCCTATGCTGCAGCGAAGGCAGGCATGAATGCTCTCGGGCAATCCATGGCTCAGGCTCTTGCCCCTTATAAAATTCTTGTTTTTACTATTGCTCCCGGTTTTATAGAAACACCTATGAGCCTGCCATACCTGAAAGGAGAAAAACGAAAAGAAATTGAAAATCAGAGTCCGTTTAAAAGGGTAGGTAATCCGGAAGAAGTTGCCCGGATTGTTTCCTTCTGTGCTTTTGAAGCACCTGAATACATGAGCGGAGCTATTATAGACATTAACGGTGCTTCTTATCTGAGAAGCTGATATATGATTTTTTCCTAATTTCGCTTATTCAAACAGGCATTCATGGTAAAGCTGATTATAATCAATGGTCCTAATTTGAATCTGCTGGGTACAAGGCAACAGGAAATTTATGGTAAAAGAGCTTTTCAGGATTTTCTGGCAGAACTACGTCAAAAATACAGTAATGTTCAGATAGATTATTTCCAGAG
>CAYNBC010000065.1:0-9335 GCA_964395255.1 uncultured Sphingobacteriales bacterium
TAAATAAAATGAGGCTTTCCCTTCTTTATCTTTGTTTAAATCTACTGCAAATTCAATTTCAACAGGCGAAGCCATAGCTTCGGAAACTATATCCAGTACAACTTCAATAGTTTTTGCAAGTGGTATATAATCATATTTTAAGATGTTAGCGAAATTCAATATTCTGGGACCATAGCCCGTAATACCGGGAGTTATTCTGTCATTCTCAGGGTCATAAACAGAAGTCAGATGTTTAAGTGTACCATGTTTTTCTGCCTCAGATATGGATAACCGGGCAAGGCCTGCTTCTTCACCCTTTTTCAAATTCAGATTCTTTTTGTTTAAGTCCACTGCATAAAACTCTACCTGCGAGTTTTTGAAAAGGTCTTTGGGAGATAAAATTTCAAGCTTTGGATACTTAGGGCAGAATCTATAGGCTTTTTCTCCTTCAACAACATACTGTCCAAGCCCGAGGGCTATGACCGCAAATCCATCTTCGGGGTTCATATGACCAAACGGATAATAATTATAAGACTGGGCTACCCCACTGATGTGTGGATAATAATAGCCATTATAGGCATTCCCCACTACTTCCTGAATGACAATAGCCATTCGTTCTTCCTCTATTTTATAGTCGATAGCTTTGATGTAACTTCTGGAAATCTCTGAATAAATACTTGCATAAACCAGTTTGATGGCATTAATGCACTGCCTTAACCTGACATTCAGGTTTGGATGATTATTGGGGAGTAAATATGTAGCAAAAATACCTGCAAATGGCTGATTTTGATTATCTTCAAACAAACCCGAAGAACGGATCGCTAAAGGTTTTTTAAGATATTGTAGTAAAATTTTTAACCTTTTTTTTAGTTCATCAGAAATCCGGGCATTGAGAAAAAGGGTTTTGATTTCATCATAAGGCGTGTCTTTATAAATATATTCATAAAGATTGTTAATTTCCAGAAATTGTTCAAATTCATCGGTACCAATGATGGCTGTAACCGGATTTCTTAATCGGATTTCGGGTAAAATGCCTGAAAAATCATAATTATACAATAAGCTATTGATGAATGCAATGCCTCTTCCTTTGCCACCCAACGCACCTTCACTCAAACTAACTACATTTTTTTCATTGATAATGGCTGATTCATCAAACGGAACTACTTTTCCTTGATCCTGTTCATGCCTGAAATATTGTAATTTTTCAAGTAAGTATTCACGAATTTCCTGTGGGGTTTCAAAATCACTTACTCTTGCCGGATTAATAATTTTGGCTACCTGAATTTCACCTCTTGCCATGAGCCACAATGAAAAATGATTGTTTTTACCATGGAATAAAAGGGAATCATCAGGAATGGTTTTAAGCATCTGTACAAACTCTTTCAAATTTTTGGCAACTCCAATCACTTTACCGGTACCGTCTTTGAAAGTAAAATCACCAAATCCCAGATAATTTTTAATAAAGTTTTTTACATCTTTACCCAGCGATTCGGAGTTTTTGTCAATAAATGTTGCTTTTAAAAGAGCCGCTTTTTCTGCGTTTTTCGGGTCAGATGATTGCATAACCACAGGCAATTCGGGTATTGTTTTCTTGACAAATTGAATCAGTTCTACTCCGGCACTTTCAGAAACTTCTCCTTCTTTAGGAAATTTTACATCACTAATCAGGCAAAGCAGATAATCTTTATATTTTTCGATTAATTTTACCGCTTTCTCAAATTCCGAAACCATTAAAATTTTAGGACGTGCTCTCAACCTGAGTACTTTGTAGAGGTCATCCGTAACAACATCCTCGATAATCCTCCTTGTTTGTTTCATGATGATGGTATACAAAAGGGGGAGATACAGGGAATAATATCTCGGAGAATCTTCAACCAGAAGAATAATCCGTGTAAGACCGATACGTGTATCATTAGGTGCGTTAATAGTATCTTCCACATGCTTGATCATCGCAAAGAAAACAGAAGAATCGCCATTCCAGACAAACATGCGGTCATAAAACTTGCCGGTTAACTTTTCGAAATAATTGATATCTCTGCTACTGTTAACCAGTAAAAATAAGGGTATATAGGGATAGGCAGACTTGATTTTACTCATCAGGTCGACAAACTTTTTATTATTTGTTCCTGCCATTACGATTATTAAATCAAAATGTCTGGAACGTAATTGCTTAAAAGCATCATCTTCATTTGAAACACCGGTAATTCGAGGTACTGAAGTCAGATTTAACTGGGCATATTCACCCAGAACATGCTCGGAAAAGCGTCCTTCCCTCTCAATATTATAAGCATCATACAGGGATGCCACAAGTAAAATCTCTTTAACCTTGAAAGGCATTAAATCATGATAAATGTCGCGGGCATAATTGTTTTTATTCAGAAATCTTTGTAACAATTGCCTGTTTGCCTTAATATTGTCAAGAAGCATGTGTTTTCCGTCCTCGGCCTCGATAAATCCTGATGCTGGCCGTGATTGAAAATCCTCGGCTTTCCTCGAATTGAGATATCCCGTAATGATTCTTGCAACTTCTCTCAGCATGGATTCTTCCGTTTCTGTAAAAGGTCCTTCCGGCCGGGAAGAAAATTCATGAAGATAATATACCTCAACTTCCCCTTTAATATTGTCAAGAGTTGAAAATTCGGTTTTTATTTTCCAGGATGTGATTTCAAAATGGGGACTGAAAAATTCCTGTCCTCCATATTTAATTCTTGCACAACAATAATCGGAATATCGAAAAAATTTAGGTAAGTCCATGACAATTTTTTCAAGGACTATTTCAGGTTTTAAACCTTCCTTGATTATGGATGTAATCGAATTTATACAGTTCAAGAAGCTGGTATAATCACCCTTCAGGTAATGATTGTTTTTCATAAATATAATTTCTAATCAAAATTACAAAAAGACGCCTGAAGTTTTGAGATGGTGGTGAATTGAGTTTTCAAATCATTTGTAATATTGCAGTAGTTATGATTGATGGGAAAAAAATAGTTGTGGTACTGCCTGCTTATAATGCAGGGAAAACATTAAAAAAAACCTTTGACGAAATCCCCAAACAACTGGTGGATGAGATCGTACTGGTGGATGATAAAAGTGATGATAATACTATTGAAATTGCCCGGAAATTGGGTATTAAACATATCATAATACATGATAAAAACAAAGGCTATGGAGCCAACCAAAAAACCTGTTATGATAAGGCACTTGAACTAAATGCCGACATCATTATCATGTTACATCCGGATTATCAGTACACTCCAAAACTTATTCCTGCCATGGCTCATATCATTGCTTCCGGATTGTATCCTGTTGTATATGCCTCGAGAATACTGGGAAAAGGTGCATTAAAAGGCGGAATGCCACTTTACAAATATGTGGCTAACAGAATATTAACTTTTATTCAAAATGTATTGATTAACCAGAAATTGTCCGAGTACCATACTGGATACAGGGCATTTGATGCCCGCGTTCTGAAAGCCATTGATTATCATATAAACTCAGATAGTTTTATCTTTGATAATGAACTGACAGCACAAATTTTTTATAATGGATATGAAATAGCCGAAGTTACCTGTCCTACGCGTTATTTCGATGAAGCTTCATCCATTAACCTGAAGAACAGTATTTTATATGGACTTGGTGTGATCAAAGTTTCATTCCAGTATTTATTGCAAAAAACAGGATTATTCAGGTTTCGCTTATTCAAATAAACAAACTACTTCCCTGCAATCGCAAAGAAGTAGTTTAATTTTTTTTAAGAGTAATCCGATCAGTTTTTACTTACTTTCAGCACGTCTTTGATAGCCTGTTCAAATGTAGCTTTAGGCAAAGCTCCAACAGCCATCTGAGGTTGATCATTCACCGGGCAAAACAGTATGGAAGGAATACTGCGAATGCCAAATACAGCTGCTAACTCTTGTTCGGCTTCAGTATCCACTTTGTAAATATCAATTTTACCTTCATATTCTTTGCTCAGTTCTTCCAGAATGGGAGCTACCATTTTGCAGGGCTGACACCAATCTGCATAAAAATCAATAATGCAAGGCTTGTCGCCTTCAAATTTCCATTCTTTATTCTTTTCGTAATTGAATACTTTTTCAAGAAATGTTTGTTTAGTTAGATGTTCCATATTTTTCCTTTTTACATTTAATTATTTAAATTTTTAAATGTTTATTCTTGATTTGCCATTTTCGTACCAAAAAAATATTTGACATTATTTCATTGATAATGAAACAATTTGTCTTGTTTTACAACATTCATTACATTTTACCATCCATAACCTTAAAAAACTGACAAAATGTAGTGATTTATGGTACAATTTTTCCATAATCACAGAAACGGTTTTTGTCATCTCAAATTATTGTTATTTTGCAATTAAAAATAAAATCCGTGTTGTTAAAAAAACTCAGTGTATGGCTTTTGTTGATGTCAGTTGCGATGGGGCAATTATTTTCCCAGGGCTTTCACACTGAGTTTGGGAAATCCCGTGTACAATATGAAAATTTTCGATGGTATTTTTTCCGTACTTCTGATTTTGAAGTTTATTATCACCAGGGAGGGCGTAATCTGGCGCTTTATGTACTTGAAAACGGTAAAAAATTTCTGGATGAAATTGAAGAGAAACTTGACTTCCACCTGGGAGAGCGTGTTACGGTGGTTATTTATAACACTTATTCCGATTACCGTCAGTCCAATATTCCTTTGATGGAAGAGTTTTATAACACCGGGGGTTTAACTCCGGTTTCTGACAACATTGCTTTTGTATATTTTGAAGGCGACCATAAAAAATTTGAAAAGACCATCAAATCCTCTTTTGCTGAAATTGTTTTGAATTCTATGCTTTACGGAAGTTCTGTTCAGCAAAGAATCCAGAACCTTGCCCTTATGTCATTGCCCGATTGGTATTATTACAGTATAACCAAATATTTATCAGGCGATTGGAGTTTAATGGACGAGCTGAATCTTGAGGCAGGTCTCAACTCAGGCAGATTCAAAAAGTTCAACCGCCTTTCTAAAAATGAAAAGATTATTGTCGGATACGCACTCTGGAAATATATCACTGAAAAATACGGAAATGGTGCACTGTCCAACATTGTTTATTACACTCATATCAACAAAAGCATTGATGCAGGTTTTAACTATATGATTGGTAAATCGTTTAACGATATTTATGCCGATTGGTTTAAATTTTCCCAATACAGATATCTGAGTAAATCACCTGAAAAGTTCAATACACCGCTACCACCTTTTAAAGAAATAAAATGGCCCAAAAAACGAACCATAACCTCATTTTCAGTTTCTAATTTTAGTGATAGAATTGCACTTAGCACCCTTAAAAACGGAAAAACAGAGATTTTTATACTTGACCCCTCCGGAAAGAAGAAAAAAAAGATTTTTAAATCAGGTTATCAGCATTTTGACCTCCATCAGGACATGAGTTATCCCCTTATCAAATGGAGTCCTGCAGAAGATAAACTCGTAGCTATTTATGAAAAAAAATCCGTTCCGCGGATCATGGTTTATGATCATGCTAAAAGAAAAATCACCTACAGGGCAGATCTGGAAAATATAGACAAAGTACTGAGCTTTAATCTCGACCCTCGGGGTCAGCTTCTGGTAATGTCGGCCATTAAAAACGGAAGTTCGGATATTTTTGTATATCAACTCCGTTCGCGAAGATTGTTTCAGATAACAAGGGATTTGTACGATGACCTTTATCCCGTTTTCGACCCTTATTCATTGAAAATTCTGTTTAGCTCCAACAGAAGTTCTCTGTCATTACAACAAAAAAATATTGATTTTAAAGACTTTTCACCCTCTTTTGATATTTATTCTTATGATTTTGCTCATAAAAGCAAATTCCTGAAAAAGCTTACATTTACAGAAAATAACGATGAGTTTTATCCTTTCCCGTTTGATTCGATATATTATTGTTATCTAACTGCTTCCAACAGTATAAACAACATAAACCTTGTCAGGCCTGATAGTATTTTCAAATACATTCAGGTTTTGATTCAATACCATCACGAAGACAGGTTCAAAAATGATACTTTTTATTATTACACCCAAGACACTCATGCCATTTCCTACACATTTAAAACCTATTATGATACTTTGATAAAACCTGCTTCAAAGTGGGATAGCCTGTTATCAATGTGGGTTGATGACACAGCCATCACCCTTAAAACGGCTCCTGTAAAAAAGATTGATACCTTTTTTGTCTATAAAGATACGGCATACAGTTACCTGTTAACGGACTTTCCCTATTCCTTGCTTTCGATGGAAGTGAAGCCCACCCGTCACAAGATGATACAGTTATTTTACCTTCAAAATCACTATCAGCTCGGATACAGCAATATGGCAGAACTACAAGCCAACCGTCCTCAAAAAAGGCTTCCACCAGATAAAATTTTTATAACACCCACACAAACAACTGAAACACAAACAAAATTGGCGGACCAGCAAAAAAGCAGGCTGATATTGCTCAATCCACCGGAAATTCTGCCGCCCGATTCATTCCCGTTTTACTTTCTGAATGATTACACTATCAAAAACATTCTTCAACTTGAATCTGATTCCTTTAACCGGTTTGAATATTTTAAGAGACTCATAAACAGCAACAAACTGATTCTTTCCGATAATCAAAAAAAATTCAATTTTAAAAGCCGGTTTGGCCCATCGAGTATGTATTTCATCAATTTTATTCCTGATTATCTTGTAAGCCAGTTTGACAACAGTTATCTCGAAACGCCCTACCTCCCTTATGATGGCACAATGCCCATAACTCCTTTTTCAAAAGCCACCGATGCCTTTTTCATGCTGGGTATCAAAGATATTTTCAAAGACTACAAAATGGCCGGAGGATTCAGGTTGCAGTCCAATCTTCGTGGGGCTGAATATCTTTTCCGTTTTGAAAATCTTAAAAAAAGGCTGGATAAAACATTTGTTCTTTATAGGAATTCCGAAATTTCAGATGCTGAATATACCCGTTACAAAACGCTAACTCACATTGGAAGGGTGCGCCTTAACTATCCTTTTACAGAGTATTCCGCGCTCAGAGGAGAAGTATTTATCAGGCAAGACAGGAAAATTACCATGTCTTCAGAATTAACAACCCTTAGAGAACCTGATCTTGTGAATAATTTCACCGGGGGGAAAATTGAATATGTTTTTGACAACAGCCGTGAACTGGCACGGAATATTTTACAGGGAACAAGATTTAAAGCTTATATCGAGAACTATCGCTGGCTGAGAGATTTCAAATCCGAATTTTTTGTGTACGGATTTGATGCAAGAAATTATATCAAAATTCATAAAGAACTTATCTGGGCCAACCGGTTTGCTTTCGCTTCTTCGGTCGGGCAATCAAAGGTTGTTTTTATGCTCGGAGGAGTAGACAACTGGCTATTTCCCAAAATCAATTCTGACATTCAGGTTGACCCTGAAATCAATTTCAGATACAAATCCCTGGCTGTCAACATGAGGGGGTTTACGCAAAATATACGTAATGGCAATTCCTACGCTTTATGGAATAGCGAGTTGAGGGTTCCGATTTTTAAATATTTATCATCCAGGCCCCTGCGCAGCGATTTCTGGGAAAATGTTCAAATTGTGGCTTTCTTTGATGCTGGTACCGCATGGACAGGTTTCAATCCTTATTCGGCAGAAAATTCACTTAACAAAAGAATCATTGAAAAAAATCCATTCAAAATAACCGTCATCACGGTAGGAGAACCCCTGGTTGGTGGATTTGGAATGGGTATCAGGGCTGTGTTAATGGGCTATTTTGTAAGGCTTGACTATGCCCGCGGTATTGAAGGCGGTTATATTTATGATAAAATTCTTTATCTTTCTTTCGGGCTGGACTTCTAAGCTTTACGGATTTTTTGTATCACATCAAGTACCTGAGACGGAACAAAAGGCGATATATCTCCCCCGTTACGGTGAATATCTCTGACTATAGTAGAACTGATGGGTAAATATTCAGGTTTTGAATCGATATAGATAGTTTCTATCTCAGGGTACATGGTTCTGTTGGCTACGGCAAGGCTTCTTTCATATTCAAAATCACTTACATTTCTTATTCCTCTTACAATAAAATGAATTTCATTTTGCCGGCAAAATTCAACTGTAAGATTATCATATTTAGTAACTTCAATATTTTCGTATGTATCAAAAGCGGCATGAAGCATGGCCATTCTTTCCTCAATAGTAAAATATCTTTTTTTGGAAGAATTTATGCCCAGAGCAACCACAACCCTGTCGAAAAGCCGTGATGCCCTTAAAATAATATCGTAATGCCCAAGCGTTAAAGGGTCAAACGAACCCGGGAACAATGCCTTTTTCATGTGCTCTTTTAGCGAAATTTACATTAATAATTTAAAATGGAAATGTTTTGAGCAACTTTTTGTGCCATCTGTCGTATGGCTTCTTTCACATCTTTCAGTTCATTATCAAAATAAACAGGAAGACCTTTATCGGCTTCATCGGCAAGTCCCATCACCAGTGGAATTTGGCCTAACAAAGGCAAATTGTATTTTTTGGCCAGAAATTCACCGCCTCCTTTCCCAAAAATATAATATTTATTATCAGGTAATTCCCGCGGTATAAAATAACTCATGTTTTCGACCACGCCCACCACAGGAATATTGATTTTTTCCATTTTGAACATTTCAATGGTTTTTACTGTATCGCTAACCGAGACTTTCTGGGGAGTGGTTACAATGACAGCCGATGAAAGTGGCAATTCCTGGCATAATGTAATGTGAATATCTGTTGTGCCGGGAGGTAAATCTACCAGCAAATAGTCCAGCTCGTCCCATTTGGTTTCGGTCATAAGCTGTTTTAATCCTGTGCTTAGCATGGGTCCACGCCATACTACAGGTTTATCCTCAGGTACCAGCAAACCGATGGAGATAATTTTTACACCAAACCTTTCCGAAGGTATGATATAATCCTGGCCATTGATTTTTTCAACAGCGGGTTTATCATCGGAAATACCCATCATTATTGGAATTGACGGACCATTAAAATCCGCATCAAGCAACCCAACTCTGGCGCCAAGGTCGGCCAGTGCAACCGCAAGGTTGGTGGCTATAGTTGATTTGCCAACACCACCTTTTCCGGAAGCAATGGCAACTATATTTTTTACACCTTTCAACATTTCTTTGTTCTTCATCAAACTTTGTTCTACACGGGAATTAAAATTAATTTTAACCTCCCATTCCTTACCAAGATGTTTATGAATGGCTTCAGTGCAATCTTTGATAAAAACATTTTTTAACGGGCATGCAGGTGTAGTCAATACAAAATCAAAAGTGATAGTTTTTCCCTGAACCTGAATATTCTGAACCATATTC
>CAYNBC010000066.1:0-4215 GCA_964395255.1 uncultured Sphingobacteriales bacterium
TTTATTTCTAAATTATGAAACAAGCTTGTTTAATCCTCAGGTGTTTATTTCCTGAAAACCAATTGATATATTTCTTCAGCAGATGGGATACTTCTGGCTGGCCATTTTTTAAGAATAACATTATCTTTAAACAGCAATAACCCGGGATTACTCCTGATCATGGTTTTTAATGCGGTAGCATCCACATTGTAAAAAGTATAAGGCAAATGGTATCTGCTGATAAAAGTATCCTGTTCTTCTTTTAAGGAAGAAGTAAACGCCCATACCTTTATATCACCTCCTTGTTTTAAATCATTGACAAGCCGGTTAAGATAATCCTGCGCTTTTAACCATGACCGGGATAATTGCTCCTGTACAATAACCAGTCGATAACCTTCTTCCTGTAAAAACATTTGTGTAATGTCATTTCCTTCTCTGTCCATGATTTTAAAATCATGAATTGGAGGGTGGTAACCTTTTCGGACTAATTTGTTTTTTGTTTCCACCCATTCCCAGTTATCATCCATCGGAATATGGTCAATATCAAATTCTTTTAACTGCCCGTTTTTTTTGTTTTTATAAATCAAGACAGTTTCATACACATCGCCCTGTTCTCCTTCAGGGATTATCATTTGCTGGTAAATATCCTTGCCTACCTTGTAAGGTCTGAAATCGATAACTGGAAGATACATGTAATTGTAAACGCTGAATACGAGAATCAAAAACAATGAGGAGAATATTCCCGTACCCTGATAATGATTGAGCCATAAAGGCCGGATTTGATTTCTGTAAACTAAAATGTAAATTACATAAATCAGAATAATCAGGTTTTTAAAAAAGGTTTCCCAATTGGATAATATAAGTGCATCACCAAAACAACCACAATCTGTTACCGGATTTTTGATGGCAAGATAAAGTGTCAGAAAAGTAAAAGGAAGCATAATTAAAAATAAAAGCCAGCTCATCAAACGAGCTTTCCAGCCAGAAAAGATTGCCACACCAAGAGGAAACTCATAACAGCAAAGAATAAAAGCCAGGACAACCGTCAGGGGTTTAAGGAAATCCCAGCGGAAAGCATTCAGATAATCTCCGATCTTAATGATTGAGCCCATCGGGTCAACAGCTTTTACAAATCCGGAAAAAATAAAAATGATTCCGGTAAAAATCATAGCAGGTAAAAGAGCCTTCTGGACTTCATTCCTGTAAATCAAATAAGCAAAATACATGAATGATAAAATTCCCGTTATGGAAAGTAACCTGCCCATAACATTGATATCAAATGAAGTAAAATTGTAATATACCAAAAGAAATATGGAAGCGAGTGATAAAACAATAAATACAACACGGCCAGTTTTATTCATAGCTTATTGATTTTCGTTTAGTTTTATCAATGCAAAAAAAGCATAATTAATCATATCGTAAAGGTTGGGTTCAATCCCTTCGGAAACAAGAGTTTTGCCGCCTCTGTCGAGAATGGATTTGATGCGGTTGATGCGTGCCAGAATGATATCGGTAAAAGAACTGATATACATGTTTCGCCATGCTTCACCGTAATCATGATTTTTCTTCAGCATCAACTGGCGCGCATGTTCAATGTACTCATCATATAGCTGTAGAATCCCGTTCATATCCGGGATGGGGTTGCTTTCATATAGCTTCAGGCGTAATTGTATCAGAGTAATTACACAATAGTTTACAATACCAATAAATTCAGTCTCCGAATTCTCATTCACCATAGGAATTTTTCCCATTTCAATATTTCTGATGCGGTCGGCCTTGATGAAAATCTGGTCAATAAGGCTACTGATTCTGTAAACAGACCAGGAAGGACCATAATCCCTGAATTTTTCAATAAAAACTTCCCTGCACCTTTCCACCTGCCTGTTGTATTGATTGAGGGTTTTTTCCGACATTTATTTTATTTTGAACTTTAACAAAAATAAGTTTTATGGGCTTTAATTACAAAACAAGGACAATAAAAATAAACAACAAAGCTGTTTTATTTGATTTTCCATTGGTGATGGGGATAATCAACATAACCCCTGATTCCTTTTATTCCCAAAGCCGGAAAATGAAAAGAGAAGAAATTCTGGTTCAGGCAGAAAAAATGATAAAAGAAGGTGCAAGCATACTTGACTTAGGAGCGTATTCATCCCGGCCCGGGGCTATCGATATTTCCCTTGAAGAGGAAATGAACAGATTAATACCCGCTATTAAAAATATCCGACAACACTTTCCGGAAATTATAATCTCCGTTGATACTTTTCGGTCAGAAGTTGCCAGGGCAGCACTAGATGCAGGTGCAAGCATGATTAATGACATCAGTGCCTGGGAAATGGATGAGAAAATGTTTGAGCTTGTGATTGAAAAAAGGGTTCCCTACCTGATAATGCACATGAAAGGCACACCACAAACCATGCAAAATAACCCACAGTATGAAAACGTTGTGGCAGAAATTTACCGTTTTCTGGGTGAAAAAATTCAACAACTAACTCATGCAGGCCATCCGGATGTACTGATTGATCCGGGTTTTGGATTCGGTAAAACACTTCAACATAATTATCAAATATTAAAAAATCTGGATATTTTCCGGACACTGGAAAGACCCATTGTTGTAGGATTATCACGAAAATCTATGATTTATCGGGCGCTGGACATAACACCCGAAGAAGCTCTTAATGGAACTACAGCGCTACATACACTGGCTCTGCTGAAAGGTGCAGATATTTTAAGGACGCATGATGTAAAAGAAGCCATGGAAGTGATAAAACTCGTAAGTTTGTACCTGGATGCTCAGGATTAATATCATGTCTCTTCTTATTAAACTATTTGGTTTTCTGGATTTCACTTTGATTGATTTACTGGACATTTTTCTTGTAGCTATATTTATTTATTTCCTGATCAAGCTTTTAAAAGGAACTATTGCATTTAATATTTTTATGGGCATATTGTCCATCTATCTAATATGGTGGATTGTTCAGGCTCTGGGGATGAAAATGCTGTCCCGTATACTGGGTCAATTTATCGGGGTAGGTGTTATTGCTCTTCTTGTTGTATTTCAGCAGGAAATCAGAAAGTTTCTATTACTTATAGGACAAAACAATATTCTTTTTACCAATCAATTCAAATGGAAGAATATTCTTCCCTGGAACTGGAATTTTGATTCACAATCAAGTATCGACTACTCTGATTTGATTAATGCCTGTAAGGATATGTCCAATCATAAAATTGGAGCTTTGATTGTAGTTGTCAATAAAGTGGGACTTAGGGGTTATGTATCTACTGGTGTTTTGTTAGAAGCGCAATTATCTGCACGCTTGCTCAAAAGCATCTTTTTCCCCAACAATCCTCTTCATGACGGAGCTGTCATTATCGAAAAAGATAAAATTATAGCAGCATCCTGTATATTACCTGTGTCAGGCAATATGGAAATCCCTGATGAATACGGGCTGAGGCACCGTGCAGGTCTGGGAATTACAGAAGTATCTGACGCCCTGGCTATCATCATTTCGGAGGAAACAGGTGAAATATCCATGGCACGCGATGGAATTTTCTATCCCAACATATCCCTCAAAACTTTGAAAGAAGCACTGAATGAAATTGGAAAAAGTTTTATCGAAACACAATTTATGAAAAAACAATCAGTTTAGTTAAGCATTCTGTATAGATTTATTATGTTTGTAAACACTATAAAACCTAATCTCTGGAAGATGAAATCAATTCTTTTTACTGTTATAGGCGTACTTGGTTTTACTATTTTAATGGCTCAAACAACAGAAGAATTGGATAAGAAAAATGGATTTCAAAATTTTAAATTTAATACTCCATTGAGCCAGTATGAAAAATATAAACCCGTCAAAATAGGTGAAGGTCATTATAAACTCACCAACATCAAAGATGTGACTATTGGCGATTACGAACTCGAAAACCTGGAGTTGTTTTTCAAAGATAACAAACTAAAAAAGGTCCGTGTTACACTTGATGATCAGGAAAGAACAAAAAGTGACAAGATTTTTAATGCCCTGATTAAAAATTACGGAAGATATACATTTCATCGTTCCAGCAGTACCTATGCCTACACATCCGAAATGATATGGAAAGGAAAACTGGTTACATTGATATACACATTCAGTTCGTACAGGGAAGGCGGAGTGTTTCAGACCAAAATCTATCTGACTTATTCTCACACAGGTGAGGCAGTCGAAGAAGATATTGCCAAGGATTTATAATAAATCA
>CAYNBC010000066.1:4225-9263 GCA_964395255.1 uncultured Sphingobacteriales bacterium
AGCTGATGTAGCTTCATAAGGGCTTCTACAGGGGTCATGGAGTTAATATCCAGCTTTAAAATTTCTTTTTTTATTCTTTCATAAAGGGGGTCGGTAATTTCAAACATGTTGAGTTGAATAGCATCCATTTGTTCATCGTCTTCTCCGCTAAAGCTTCCTCTTTTTTTCTCGAGTTCACTTAAAATAAGGCGGGCTCTTTCAACAACCTTTTCAGGTATTCCTGCCATCCGGGCTACATGAATACCAAAACTGTGCTCACTTCCACCCGGAATTATTTTTCGTAAAAAGATGATATTATTTTTATGCTCCTTAACAGAGACATTAAAATTTTTAACACGAGGAAGAAATTCTTCCAGTTCATTCAGTTCATGATAGTGTGTAGCAAATATAGTTTTGGGCTTTAATGTATTTTGATGAAGAAATTCTGTGACGGCCCAGGCTATGGAAACTCCGTCATAGGTGGCTGTACCTCTTCCGATTTCATCGAGCAGTATCAAGCTTCTTCGGCTGATATTATTTAAGATATTAGCTGTCTCGAGCATTTCCACCATAAAAGTAGATTCACCCATACTGATATTGTCCGAAGCGCCTACCCGGGTAAAAATTTTATCCACATACCCAATGCGTGCACTTTGAGCCGGAACAAAGCAGCCCATCTGAGCCATAAGTACGATTAATGCTGTTTGTCTGAGATAGGCCGATTTTCCCGACATGTTGGGCCCTGTTAAAATAATAATCTGCTGATTCTCATTATTTAGATAAACATCATTGGGAATATAATCTTCTCCTTCTTTCAGGTTTTGTTCAATAACGGGATGCCTCCCTTCGATAATTTCTATGGCCTCTTTATCGTTGACCTCGGGTTTGCAATATTTATTTTTCAGGGATACCAGGGCAAAGGAATAAAGGCAATCAAGCTGAGCCAGAATTTTTGCATTTTTTTGAATCAGTTGAATGTAGGTGGTTACATCATGAATAAGTTCTTCATAAAGACGGGCTTCAATTTCCTGAATCTTTTCCTCAGCTGTTAAAATTTTTTCTTCATAATCTTTCAGTTCTTCAGTAACATATCTTTCTGCATTGACAAGTGTTTGTTTGCGTATCCAGCTTTCGGGAACTTTATTTTTGTGGGCATTGGTAACTTCCAGATAATAACCAAAAACATTATTAAAACCCAGTTTCAGAGAAGTTATTCCTGTATTGATAATTTCCCGTTCCCTGATTTTGTTCAGGTAATCTTTACCTGAATTTTTAACCTCTCTGAGTTCATCCAGCTCAAGGTTAAAACCGGCCCGTATCAGCTCGCCTTTACCGGGAGTTACAGGTGGGTCATCAACCAGTGTATCAGCAATTCTTCTTCTCAAATCCTGACAGGAATCCAGATTCTCTGCATAAGAAACAAACAGGTCATTTTCAGATTTATTCAATTGAGTTTTTATCTTTTCGATAATATGAAGACTGTTTTTAAGTTGAACAATTTCCCGTGGATTAACTCTCATTAAAGCAGCTCTGGAAACGAGTCGCTCTAAATCCCCAATTTCTCCCAATAAATCTCCCAGATGGTTCATAAAGTCCGGGTTGTTGTAAAGATATTCAACCATCTCGAGGCGTCTGGAAATCTGCCGTGGGTCTTTCAGCGGAAATAAAACCCAATTTCTTAACAACCGGCCCCCCATGGGCGTGCGGGTCTGATCCAGCACATCAACAAGCGTGGTTCCTTCAGCAGAAATAGGTTTAATCAGCTCCAGATTTCTAATTGTAAAACGATCGAGCCAGACATAATCCTGATTGGAGATACGGTTGATTTTATTGATATGCTTTAATTGTTCCTGCTGGTTTTCATTGATGTAATGAATGATAATTCCGGCAGCAATCAAACCATTCTTCAAGTCCTCAACGCCAAATCCCTTGAGATTTTTTACCTGAAAATGCTGAATAAGTTTTTCGTAAGCAAAATCGTAATCAAAGAGCCAATCTTCAAGATGGTATGAAAAATTTTTTATGGAAAAGGTATCGCTAAAAATTTGCTTTTTTTCGCGCGAATAAAGCAATTCGGAGGGGCTGAAATGATTCAGCATGTTGTCAATATAGTCCCTGTCGCCTTCGGTAACAAAAAAGTCACCGGTCGATAAGTCCAGAAAAGCAACGCCATAATTTTCTTTACCGAAATGAACAGCGCATAAAAAGTTATTTTCTTTGTTTTCCAATAATTTATCGCTGATGGAAGTACCTGGAGAAACAAGTTCGGTAACACCTCTTTTAACAATTTTTTTTGCTTTTTTGGGGTCTTCCAGTTGCTCACAGATGGCTACTCTGTGACCGGATTTAACCAGTTTAGGAAGGTAAGTGTCAAGAGCATGATGAGGAAATCCTGCCAGCTCAATATTGGAAGAACCATTGGCCCTGCGGGTCAGTACAATCCCCAGAATCTGGGAGGTTTTGATAGCATCTTCACCGAAAGTTTCATAAAAATCACCCACTCGGAATAGCAAAATAGCATCCGGATACCTGGATTTGATATTAAAATACTGACGCATCAGAGGCGTTCTCTCAATATTTTGACGGGTAGTCAATTTTTTATGTTATGGTATTTTTGTTAACCAAACTTAATTCTGGCTCAAAATTAAAATAATAGAAAAGAATGAGAAAATTGAACATGGACGAATTAAACCGGCTCACTATAGAAGATTACCGGCTTGCCAAAAAATTTCCCCTCTGCGTAGTTCTGGACAATGTACGCAGCAGCTATAATGTAGGTTCTGTTTTCCGTACGGCTGATGCCTTTCGTGTTGAAAAAATATTTCTTTGCGGAATAACCTCGTGTCCTCCCCATCGTGAGATTCAAAAAACGGCATTGGGTGCTACCGAAAGTGTGGAATGGATATACAAAAAAGAAATCAAGGATGCCTTACACCAGCTAAAAAATGATGGATACATACTGGTAGGTCTTGAACAAACTGACCAGAGCATTCCTATTCATCAATTTAAACCCGATTTACAGAATAAATACGCTTTGATTTTTGGTCATGAAGTTTATGGGCTGTCGGAACATATACTGCCTGAACTTGAAATTTGTCTTGAGATACCCCAATTGGGCACCAAACATTCTCTGAATATTTCGGTAGCCGCAGGAATAGCCCTTTATCACTGGATGCTCTTTTATCAATTTAATCCTGCTTGACAAAACGCCTTGTTATCATTTGGCTATCTGAAGTTATACATACCTGATAAAATCCTCTCTTCAAATCTTCAATATTTATTTGATAATGATGTGTCCCTGAGGATAATCCAGGAGCCGTAAATTCTTTTACAGTTTTTCCGGACATATCGATAATCTTAAAATGCACTGCAGATGAACGATTTAGATTAAATGACACATGAACCCACTGGCGCGCAGGATTGGGATAAATTCCAGCTTCTTTTATCCTGGCACTATGATCTTCATCGATGCCTACGGTGGTTAATTTTTGCTGTGTTACATTAAATACATTCCTGTCGTTCACATCATTGGAATTAAATTTATTGACAAAAACAACTGCATACATTTGATTAACATTAGTAAAAACCTGACGGCTAAAAGTTACGGTGCGCTTTGTTCCTTTGGGCCAGTAATGCCCTGCCGGGTTAATGCTGTCCTGATCAATAAAATCGCCCCAGGCTGACGAAAAATACCCTCTTAATACTCGGTGATGTTCGAAAAGGTGGATGGTATCACCCAGCCCATAAAAAGGATGTCCGGGAGTATTGTTAAAGAAATTCACCTGACTGAAATCTTTGGATTCATTTTTCACATAATTTTCGACCACAGCACAGCTCATCCTTATATCCCCAAAAACATCTTCAAGAAAAGTAACTTCAGCCGTTATGGATACATCCAATCCGTCAACCGTGATATTGGTAATCTGAACATCAACAGCAGGGTTTTCTGCCAGTTGGGATGAAACAGCTTGTTGCCATTCATCAGGTAACAGCGCTACTATGCTATGACCGGAAAAAAGCTTGCGGTCAATAATTCCTGACGGAATTGTATCACTGAATGCTGTCATAATGTAATTGCCCTCAAATGTAAAAAGTTGTGCATTGTCGGAACGATGGATATTGATAAAAACGACCCTATCTCCATACATTTTTTTCAATTCCGCCTGTTTTACCAGACCCGCTGGAGCCCAACCGTTCCTGGCCTCAGTAACCTGCTCCACAAGAACTCTTTTTTCACTGTTTAGAGTGTTTTGAGAATAAACTTTAAAAAATGAGGATGATAATAAAAAAACAACTGTCACGAATAATGAGAATTTCTTTTTCATCTTGATATTTTTTTGATATGAAACAAAAATAGCCGTCTGAATAGACGGCTATTGGTTTAAAATGGTTTTATAAGTAACTACAAATTATTTCACAATAAATGGACGGGAATAAACTTTATCCCCTAATGTCAGGCGGGTAAAGTATACGCCAGGTTTAAGCGTGCTTGTATTTAATTTTACAGTACGGGTTCCATTACCAAAACCTGCCTGATGAGTCAATACCAATTCGCCCAGGGAATTGTAAACATTTACTGTTGCATCCTTGTCTGTAACAGTATTAAACCTTACAAACATAGCATCATGAACGGGATTGGGGAACATGGCTACAAATCCTTCAGGGTCTTTTTCTTCAACAGAAGACATGGTTCCTACCGACCATGTGGATTGATGCACAACCCTGGCATCCATATCCTGAACCCATACCACAACAGATAGATTGGTAAAATCTTCTACAGAATGTTCGGTATTGACATTGATGGGATCTGTAGCATCGTTAGGTAAGCGATAATCTCCAGGGAAGGTCCATTTAAGATTTTTGGTAACTTTAACACCTTTGGTTAATGGTGGAAGTTTGGTACCATTAGCATCGGGGACCATTTTTTTCATGACATCATAAAATTCGGTTTCCCCATTGGTTTTGACATTGTTGTAGGTAACATTTTCCACAATAGCTACAAACAAATAGAGACTGTTTGATGGAAAATCTGATATGGGATCTATCACAACATCAATGT
>CAYNBC010000067.1:0-3840 GCA_964395255.1 uncultured Sphingobacteriales bacterium
GACCTGGTTCTGGCTGAAGATACACGGCATTCCCTGAAACTTTTGCAACATTACGGTATTAAGGCAAACCTGAAATCTTACCATAAGTTTAACGAACATCAAATTGGCTCAATTATCATTGAAAATATTAAAAAGAATTCTCTTCATTGTGCTTTGATTACGGATGCTGGAACGCCCGGTATTTCTGATCCGGGATATTTAATCATTAACAAAGCCATTGAAAACGGTATTGAAGTTGAATGTTTACCGGGTGCCACAGCTTTCGTTCCAGCCCTTGTTGAATCGGGTCTTCCTATGTCTTCCTTTGTTTTTGAAGGCTTTCTACCTGCCAAAAAAGGAAGAAATAAAAAATTGGAACAACTGAAAGAAGAGAGCAGAACCATGATTTTTTATGAATCCCCTCACAGGCTTCTCAAAACACTCAAACAATTTTGTCAGGTATTTGGTGACGAACGCAGAGCATCGGTTAGTAAGGAGATTTCGAAAATATATCATCAAACATTCAGAGGAACACTGGCTGAATTGACGCAATTATTTGAAGAAAGCACCGTAAAAGGAGAATTTGTTATTATTGTGCATGGGAAAGAATAAAGTTTATTTTTACCTGCTTGCGATTTTAAGCGGATTGTGCCTCTGGCTGGGCTGGCCTACTAAAAATGCCACTTTTTTTGTTTTTGTAGGTTTTGTTCCTTTATTGTTTATTGAAGACTATCTTTACAGGAACAGAGTTCCCAGCCCCGTTTTAAAACTCTTTATTTTTACATTTATTGCTTTTTTTATCTGGAATCTGTCAACCACATTCTGGATTAGATATGCTACCCTGCCCGGGGCTATTTCGGCCGTCTTTATCAATACATTATTGATGACGCTTCCCTGGATAATATTTTTAAAATTAAAACTGGCATCTGGCAGAAGATTATCATTTATTTTTCTTGCGGCTTTCTGGTTATCTTTTGAATTTTTACATTTAAACTGGCAACTGGCCTGGCCATGGCTAACCCTTGGTAATGCCTTTGCTATGAAGCCAGATTGGGTTCAATGGTATGAGTATACCGGGGTTGCTGGAGGTAGCTTATGGATATGGTCAGTCAATCTTTTGATTTTTTCCATTATCCGCAGAGTAAGTTTTTTCCGTGATGAAACCATTTCCAATTTTAAATTGTATCTCAGAACTTTTCAATTATTGCTTTTTATTGGCGCACCTATACTTATTTCGTATTGGGTAAAAAAACAGGTCCAGCCCTCCCGGATGACGGATAAAAATGTTGTCATTGTCCAGCCGAACATAGACCCTTACAATGAAAAGTTTACAAGCTCATTAAGTCATCAGGTAAATATTCTTCAAAAGCTAAGTCTGGGAGCAGCAGACAGCAATACATGGATGTTCCTCTGGCCCGAAACGGCCATTTCTTCTCCTCAGGATGAAAGTACGCTATCGGTGAATGCTTATTTTATGTATCTGGCCGATTTTCTGAAATCTTTCCCGGATGCGAAAATTTTATCCGGGCTGGATTCGTACCGTTTTTTTAAAGAAGGTGAGAAAATAACGCCCACTGCAAGGTTTTATGCCAAAGACAGTTTGTGGTATGACCGTTATAATGCGGCTTTTCTCATGGATAAGAATTTGAATTTTCAGATTTACCACAAAGCCAAACTGGTTCCGGGAGTAGAGAAGATGCCATACCCACGCTTATTTGGATTTCTGGAAAACTGGATTATTGACCTTGGCGGCACAAGTGGAAGTCTGGGTCAATCTTCCGAACCTGAAGTTTTTCACCTGAACGACAGCATTCATCTGGCTCCGATTATTTGTTACGAATCTGTATTTGGCGAATATTGCGGAAAATATGTTGTAAAAGGCGCCAATGCTTTAACCATTATTACAAACGATGGATGGTGGCGTGATACAGACGGCCATAGACAACATTTTCAGTACGCCCGGTTGAGGGCCATTGAATTGAGAAAACCTGTTTATCGCAGTGCCAATACGGGAATTTCCGGCTTTATCAATGAAAAAGGGGAAATCATTATTCAAACCGGTTGGTGGGAGGAAGATGCTGTTAAGGTGCCCCTGGCTTTCAATAATAAGTTAACATTTTATGCCCGAAACGGTGATTACCTGATGAGAATCAGCGCATTTGTGTCTGTTTTGATTCTTTTGATTTATAGTGTCAGGTCATTTATCAAAGAAGAAATTCCTCAAAAAAGTATTTAATTATTCCATTTTTTCTTCAAAGAATGAAATAAATTTCTTTTACCTTTGCGGAAATTTTAATCCCATGAGCAGAGGAAAATTGACCAAGAAAGAGTTGAAAAATCGTAAGGTTGCTGCCAGAAAAAGAGCTTTGAAAAAAAGAGGCAATGTTCCCGGCTTTATTCGCCCCCAGGAATTTTATGATGCTGATAAATTGGAGGAAAAAGCCGAAACAAAAAGCACCAAAACCCGGAAGAAAAAAACGGAAGAAAAAGCTCCTGTAAATGAGGTAACTGAAAATCAGGAAACTGCTCAGAATAATGCTTCTGAAAATAAAGAAGAATAGTTTTTAATAATCATACTAACAACTTCCATCTAACCATCCCTGTCAGGTTTGGAAATTTAATCAATCATATCCCAGCATCTGGATAATTTCTTCTATTTCTTTGTCTTTACCCTCAGGATCATATCCCGTCTTTAAATTATAGCCAAAAATACTTGAAAATGTTTGCCAGAATACAGCTGTAAACCCACTTCTGTATTCTTTGATAATATTGTAAGCAGTTTTGTTTATTTCCCTGTCAATCAATTTTATGAGCAACTTTCCCTGGGAATAAGTCATCCGGTATAAATCATCCTCGAACCTTTCTCTTAATTCTTTTTCTTTATTTTTAAAATATTGTTTTCGGACTTTTTCATCGGTTACACCGGCCAGCTCCATTTCGGCATTATATAATTCACGGGCAGCAATTTTGGCATAAGGCATAACTTTACGAATGTTATAAATAAGCCGCTGGTTTCTACGGTATTTTCTTTTAAGTTTAGCCGGCATTTTACCCTCAACGGTAAATTTGGGCAATACAATCAGGGGCATGGTGTCACTGCCCGTAACGATGCCTTTAACTATGTAGTAATTCTGGGAAAAGCAAGAAAATACAAAGCCGGTAATCAGAAGGAATATGATAGAAAGCTTTTTCATGCTTGTGTCATAATCTCAAAAGAAATGCCAATAATAAAATAAATCTGATAACTGCATTGTGGAAAATGATAAATTTAAATGCTTTGTCATAATTCATTTTATCTTTGCACTCAGTTTATCTTCAATGAGTGACAGTATTAAACATGAATGTGGAATAGCCCTTATCCGGCTGTTAAAACCACTTTCCTATTATGCATCAACTTATGGCGATGTTTTATATGGCTTGAACAAGTTGTATATCCTTATGGAAAAGCAGCACAACCGTGGTCAGGATGGTGCAGGTATTGGTGTAGTGAGTTTTGATGTTCCTCCCGGCAAGCCTTATATTTATCGCCATCGATCTGTTGACCCCAATCCCATTGCGGATATTTTTACCTCTCTTTACGATAAATTTAATGCATTTTTAAAAAAGTACCCACTTTATGACATTGATATTATCAAGCAGGAATTACCGTTTGTAGGAGAATTGATGCTTGGGCATTTGCGTTATGGTACTCATGGCGGGCATGATGTTAAATTTTGCCATCCTTTAAAAAGGTCCAATAATTACATAACACGGAATCTGCTTATTGCCGGCAATTTTAACATGACCAATAATCAGGAACTTTTCAAAAAATTAATTCACCTGGGTCAATATCCCACTGATTTCACCGATACTTTTACCGTG